>CAXMUH010000115.1:0-6621 GCA_964196565.1 uncultured Legionellaceae bacterium
ATATCTGGTGTTACCGTAATTGGATCATTAACCACACCACTTTCAAATTTCTTGACCTTGCGCACCTCAAGTGCCTGTTCTTGTGCGCTCATATTCTTATGCAATATCCCGATACCACCTGCCTCAGCCAATGCAATCGCAAGCCTGGCCTCAGTAACTGAGTCCATCGCTGCTGAAAGTAGCGGTATGTTTAACGTGATATTTCGAGTGAGCTTGGTGACAAGCGAGACATCTTTAGGCAGAACTTCGGAGTACCCAGGCAAAAGGAGTACATCATCAAAGGTAAGTGCTTCTTGTTCGATTCGTATCATATTCAACACCCCAACCGATTACCAATCGGTGATTCTAACGACTTTTGTTCACGGTGTCAAAGATCATAAGAAAAAATTATTCTTATAATAACAGTCAGTTAGAAACTTATGCTCAAATCGGTTTGAAATTAGGCTTTAAAACTTTAAGGTGCTACGTATAAACGGACACTCTTACGCGGCTTTGCTGCGCCTATAATAAGGCGCAACGGACTTATATTAAGATACCTTTGCGTTCGTTTTATAGGCGCAGCAAAGCCGCGTGAGAGAAAGCTACTTGATCGTAGTAATTTAATAATTAAAAATCTATTTTTTAACCGTATTGGGCATAAGGTCGACTTTTTAAGAATTGGCAGTAATTAACTCATCGTCTATGGCTTCTTTAGGATGACGAATCAGTAGATATCCAATAAATGGTATTACGCTCATTGATAATAGACCAATCAGTAACAACATTTCATAATGCCAAACACCACCGATATCGATATTACTTGGTGGTAGAAAACCAATAATAAATGTCACGATCGAGCCAATCAGCCCAAATCCAGCAACAATCCAAATCCCAACAAAGCCACCCGGTATGGTAAAACCATCTCTGCGAGCTATTTTTTTGTAACGCAAACGAATCGCAGTGGCAAACATCATGATGTACATCATCATATAAAGCTGAGCAGCTAGAGCGGTTAGCAACCAATAAGAGCCATTAACGCTGGGTAACAATAAAAACACCAAAGCGACCACAGTCACAATCAAGGCTTGCGAAATTAATAAAACGGCTGGCGCACCGCGTCGATTACAATACGATAAAAGTGCCGGTGCACGCGATTCTTTTAATGCCAACATCAAACCGCGGGTTGGTGCAATAATCCAATTATTAACGCCTCCCATTCCACCGATCACTAACATAATCGCAACGAATGGCAAGATCCACTGCATATGATAAGACACAAAGAAATGATTAAAAGCCTGCATTATGCCAGAAACCAAACTAATATCTTTGCCCGGTAAAACCATCGCAATCGCCAGCGAGCCACAAATCAGCGTGGAGAGAATAATAACCGTCGCGATTAACATGGCTCGCGGATAGGCTTTTTGTGGATTTTTAACATCACTCGAATGTGCGGTTGCAATTTCCATACCGCAAAATGATAACATAATTCCCGTTAATGCCACCCACATACTGCCATTGCCCGAATGCGGCAATATCGCATGCTCGGTAAAATGAATTTGAAGTGGGTGCCCTCCAAAAAGCCATACCGAACCCAATGCAATAATCAAAACCATCGGCACCAACAATCCGAATAACGCACAGAAGTTACCAAACACAGCTGAGGATTTAATTCCAAATAAATTAATAATCGTGGTTCCCCAAAAGGCGGTTAAGATCACAGCGATTAAATATATTTTACTGTGGGCTAAAGCAGGTGAAATTAAAAAGCCAATGGTCCCTGCTACAAAGGACAGTATCGTTGGATACCAAATTACATTTTCAATCCACTGAAACCAAACCGCTAGAAAACCAGAGGTTTTACCAAAGGCTTGACTCACCCAAGTATAAATTCCTCCGTGTTCGGAGCTTCGTGAAGATAGCTCTGCAGAAACTAATGCTGAAGGCAGCAAGAAAAATATTGCGCCTAATATAAAGAAGAAAATTAAAGAACTGCCAAACAATGCGGTTGCTGGCAAATTACGAATACTATCTACCGACCCCGCGGTGATCATAGCAAGACTGAAAACGCCTAATCGACGTGTGATTTGTGATGAAACCTGACTCATGTGAAATACCCCTAAAATAAATTTAAAAAAATACGAGATGCTTATAAACTAACGTTTATAAATCTTTTGGGGTTTTCGTTTTTGGGTATTGGAAGGTGTTTTAAAAGTAGGCAGAAGGCCGATCGAAGCCTCTGAAAAATAATCAGTATTTTCAATTGATTGACTAAACATTCCAAATCTCCGTCATAAATTCTGGTTTTTTCATGGGTTTTCTCCGCCTTATAGAGTTATAAAAAATTGTACAAAAGGTATCTTAGCATGGTATTTGTTGGTTGGACAAGCTATATACCTAGGGCGTTTGAAAATAAGGGTTTAAAACTTTAAGGTGCGACATACAAATTAACACTCTTACGCGGCTTTGCTGCGGTTAATAAAAGACGCAAAGATATCTTAATATAAACCCTTTGCGTTCTTTTTATAGCCGCAGCGTCGCTGCGTAAGAGAAAACATCTTCGAGCGTCTTTTTAGCCAAAAAGTCAAAGCTACCAATACCAAAGCCCATAATAAAAAAGGCCTAATTGCAGAGCTATGATAGAGCTTTTGCCACTGAATTTGCCAAACGATCTGCTGCTGCTTGCACCTCAGCCTGATCATTGCCTTCGACCATTACCCGTATTACAGACTCAGTGCCAGAAGCTCGCAACAATACTCTGCCACGATCGGCGAGTGAAGCTTCAACCACAGTGATTTCTTTCATAATTTGTGGATATTTTGTTAAGTCTATTTTAGCTTTTGAAGGAACATTAATTAATACCTGAGTTCGCTTGGTCATCACCTTCTTTAACTCTGACAACGGTTTTGCCAAAGTTTGCATAATGCGGGTTACTTGCAAAGCGGTAACTATTCCGTCACCCGTTGTGGCGTGACGCAAATCAACAATGTGCCCCGATGATTCACCGCCCAAATGCCAATTATTTTGTTTCAACTTTTCTAACACATAACGATCACCGACATTGGCTCTCTCAAAGGCAATGCCTTTTTTTGTTAAAGCTTGCTCCAAACCTAAATTACTCATTACAGTTCCAACCACGCCTTTTGGCTTTAAATCTTTCTCATTACGATGAACGGCTGCAATACATAAAATTTCATCGCCGTTAACAACCGAACCTTGATCATCCACCATAATGACACGATCACCGTCGCCATCAAAAGCAATACCCAGATCCGCATCCGTATCTTTAACAGTTTTTTGCAGCATGCGTGTATCCGTAGCGCCACATTCACTATTAATATTGTAACCATTCGGATTATTCGCAATAGCAATCACTTTAGCACCCAATTCGTGAAAAATACGTGGCGCAACAGAATAGGTTGCACCATTAGCGCAATCAATCACAATTTTTAAACCTTTTAATGTTAAGTCAGATGGGAAAGTGTTTTTACAATACTCAATGTATCGACCTGGTGCATCGACAAGACGAGTCGCTTTACCTAAAAATTCAGATTCAACTGTGCGCATCGGAGAGTCGATCATTTTTTCGATTGCAAATTCTAACTCATCAGATAGCTTATAGCCTTTGCGATCAAAAAATTTAACCCCATTATCATAATACGTATTATGCGATGCGCTAATCACAATCCCAGCTTGAGCGCGAATAGATTGAGTTAAATAAGCAATCGCCGGTGTTGGCATAGGGCCCACTAATAGAATATCAACGCCAGCTGCTGATAAGCCAGCTTGTAGAGCCGCTTCTAACATATAGCCTGAAATTCGGGTGTCTTTACCAATTAATACTGTAGCAGAGCCATGTTGCGCGAGAACTTTACCAGCTGACCAACCAAGTTTTAACATAAACTCAGCATTTACGTGCTTAGTGCCAACTTTTCCGCGTATGCCATCCGTTCCAAAATATTTTTTCCCGCTCACAGAAATCTCCCTATTGTTAGCACGTTGAGACAAGACTCAATTGACGTGCTGATTTAGCAACTAACACTGCGTCTTTTGTAGCTTTAATATCATGTCCACGCAATATATGCGCACCCAAGTAAGTAGCGATCGTGTCAGCAGCAACAGATCCAAATAAACGATCCTCATAATTTCTACCACCCAACGTGTCTCCGATCATTGATTTTCGCGACCAACCAGACAAAACAGGGTAGCCCAAATCGATTATTTGTTTCAACTGTGATAACAAATAAAAATTTTCCTCACAATTCTTGCCATAGTTCCCCTGACCAAAACCAGGATCAATAATAATTCTACCTCGACTAATACCCGCTTCTAGACAGATATGCACACGCTCAATTAATTCTTGCTTTACGGTTTGCATCAATTCCACTAAAGATGAAGACCCAGGTTGTCGCAGTTCTCTGAAAAAATGCATTAAGCAAACAGGCGTTTTAAGTTCAAGTGCAGCTTCAAGCGCATTCTCATCTTGTAGCGCGCGCTGGTCGTTAATAATATCGGCACCAGCAAAAACAGCTTCTCGCATTACATTTGCTCGGCTGGTATCAACAGAAATTAAAACATCAAAACGTTTACGAATTGCTAAAATTGCAGGACAAATTCTTTCAATCTCTTCCATTTCAGAAGGTCGATCTTGATCGATGTTAACATTAGGATTTGTTGCCTCACCGCCCACATCAAGTATATCAACACCTTGCTCGACCATCAGCTGCGCTGTTTTTAAAGCAGCATCTAATGTTTTGCAAGGATTATAAAAAGAGTTGGGCGATACATTAATCACACCCATGACAGCGGGTCTCGGCAATGCTATTACTTTATCATTTCGCAATCTTAACTGAAAAGTCATTTAACAAACTACTATTAACTAGTCTGCGGATCGATGGACTTTTGTCCACCCTTCGACAATTTTTTAGTGTCTTTTGAGTTTTTTGATTTTCCCTCATCAGAAATTTCTTCAGAGTCATTCTCTTCGATCCAATCCTCCGGTGGAGTTGGCAGCTTACCTTGCATAATTTCAGCAATTTGACCTTGATCAATCGTCTCATATTTAATTAAAGCTGCTGCCATCATATGCAACTTATCAAGGTTGGCCTGTAATACTTCTGTAGCAGCACTATACATACGCTCAACAATATGACGTACTTCGGTATCAATCTTCTGACTAGTTGAATCAGAGAGTTCTTTATGTTGAGTCACTGATCGACCTAAAAAGACTTCACCTTCATCTTCACCATAAGTCAACGGTCCAAGTTTGGCAGACAAGCCCCACTTGGTCACCATATTGCGTGCAATCTCTGTTGCTCTCTCTATATCATTCGATGCACCGGTAGTAACATAGTCAGCGCCAAAAATTAATTCTTCAGCAATTCGACCACCATAGAGAGCCGCAAGTTTGCTTTCAAGACGAAGTTTAGAAAAACTGTAACGATCTTCTTCCGGTAAAAACATGGTAACGCCCAAAGCTCGACCGCGCGGAATAATTGTCACCTTATAGACTGGATCATGATCAGGCATTTTTAAACCAACAATGGCATGCCCTGCCTCGTGATAAGCGGTAAGCTTTCGCTCATCCTCATTCATCACCATCGACCTGCGCTCAGCTCCCATCATAATTTTATCTTTAGCTTTTTCAAATTCGGCCATGCCGACTTTTTTCTTGTTAGCGCGTGCTGCAAATAAAGCGGCTTCATTAACCAAGTTAGCAAGATCTGCACCTGAGAAACCAGGTGTTCCACGCGCAATAAGCGATGGACGAACATCATCCAACGTTGGTACCGTTTTCATATGAACTTCAAGAATACCTTCACGACCTTTAATATCAGGTAATGGCACCACTACTTGACGATCAAAACGACCAGGGCGTAATAAAGCGGGGTCAAGTACATCTGGACGGTTAGTCGCAGCGACCACAATCACGCCTTCTTTACCTTCAAAGCCATCCATTTCAACTAATAATTGGTTGAGAGTTTGTTCGCGTTCGTCGTGTCCACCACCAAGACCTGCGCCTCGATGACGCCCAACCGCGTCAATTTCATCGATAAAAATAATACATGGCGCATGTTTTTTAGCTTGTTCAAACATATCGCGTACACGCGATGCACCAACACCAACAAACATTTCAACAAAATCAGAACCTGAAATTGTGAAAAACGGAACTTTCGCTTCACCTGCAACAGCTCTTGCTAATAATGTTTTACCCGTTCCTGGAGGACCGACTAATAACACGCCGCATGGAATTTTGCCACCAAGCTTTTGGAATTTGCCTGGGTCACTTAAAAATTCAACCAGTTCTTGTACTTCATCTTTTGCTTCTTCAACGCCTGCGACATCAGCAAAAGTTACTTTAATTTGGTCTTGAGCCAATAAACGTGCTTTTGAACGACCAAATGACATTGGACCACCTTTGCCACCGCCACCGCCTTGCATTTGACGCATTAAGAAAATCCAAACCACTATTAATAATAGGAATGGCGCTAAGCTAAGCAGGATGCGTACAAATATGCTGGTCTGTTTCGGCGGTTTGCCAGTAACGCTAACGTTCTTTTTAACTAACTGAGCCAAAAGAGCTTCGTTTTGCATCGGTAAATAAGTGGTGAATTTCTCATTGCCTTTGGTGACGCCGGTGATAGT
>CAXMUH010000116.1:0-8397 GCA_964196565.1 uncultured Legionellaceae bacterium
ATAGTCAGACATTAATAGTGGTAATAATGTAACCTCAGCTGGAAAATGCCGCAATTTTGCTTGTTTCGAAATATAAAATAAATAAGGTTTAGCCTGATTTAAGCCCTGTTCCAATTGTGATGGATGTGCTACGTACCACTCAATGCGCTTTCGCACCAAGGGTCGATTGGAATTTGACTGCAACGTAAACTGGTTGCCAATACTAGCCCACAAGTTTTTGGTTATAACAGCGTGTGCCACTTTTTTCTTTGTTTTTTTAATCACAGCCGGTGGCTTTTTAGCATGAGTCTTTGCATACAGTGACGCATTAATTGCTTTGACTTCAGCTAAAGCTTTAGCTGCCTTAGCCGTTTTAAGCTTAGCTGCTTTTATGATGGAGGCGAGTTTACTATTTGATGCTTTGAGTGATGCTTTGGGCGATGCTTTGGACGTGGTTTTTTTAGTTATGCTTTTCTTTACTGCTTTGTAATGCTTAACCCGATAAGTATTATTAACGCCGACTTCAAGTAGAATTTTAACATTACCGCGCGCCATCGGTAATGAACTCGAATCAATATAACTGATGGCACCGGGTGTACCTTCAACCACAGCAATGACTTCGCGATCATCGTTAAGCTTGGGCAGTGGATCACCTTGGCCATTAAATATATTTGAATTCCAGTAATTATTAATTCGAATCAAAGACCAATCAAAAACATCTTTATAAAATTCCGCATAAATGGGTGAACCATTCGGTTGATCATAAACTTGGATAGGATCGGATGTGTTGAGTGAAACAGGTTGTTCCAAAAACAGCTGTTTTATTACATCTTTTGATAAGTGGTTAAACGGCAAATTAGGATTACCAATTACCACAACTCCAGCGAGAGCTGAAGCCCCAATCAATGCTGCGGCTGCTCCAAGACTTGATGCAAGCATCCATTTTAGGTGCTTTTGAGTAGCTTTCATAAACAAAATTTCCCTAGAAAGCAATGTCCAACGATGCGGTATACATCAATACATGCTTCTCGCCTGGATTACCATTAAATAGACCATTGGTTCCATCTAGTGGAGTAATGCGGCTTACACCAACTTTAGCCACTAAATTTTTATTAATGTAATAATCGGTACCGACAGTAAAAGACTGTTGCGCTTCAGCTAACTCTGAGCCGGGAGTTTTAATTTTACTTTTATTGGTTGTCCATAGCCTTGCATAAATAAAATAAGGTAAGAATTTTTCAATGCGATATCCGACCATACCATAGGCTCCCGATAAACTCGCAACTCTGTCTGGTGTGCTACGATGCGCAAATTCACTTACGATTAACCAATGATGATAATTCAGCTTAGCACCGGTGCTAAAGAAACTGGCGCCCTTGTCTTTAACCACACCCTTAGCAGCAGGAATAGGCATATATTGGCCTGGGGCAGCTGGATTTGGCAGCACATAAGAAGGTAGATCCATGGTTATATTGGTATGCGCGTAAGTCGCATTTAACGTTACATACTGGTTGCTGATATTAACGTTACCGCCATACATATAGTTTTCATGGAAAGTGGCTGTGGTACCATTAGGAATCAGTTCTGGCGCATTGGAATATAAATCATAATCACTTTTGTTTTCACCAAAAAATGGATTAAACTTAGCAACCCAACCGCTGTTACCAAGATTTTTAGAGTAAGTCAAATCCACACCATTAAAGTTATAAAATGGTAATAAGCGATAGACTTCAGGTGGTAAGAAAACAGGAACATAAGTTAACCCGACTTCTTCTGTTTGTGAATATAAGAAAGCAGGAATACGCATACGACCAGCGCGGAATTGAAGATTATTATTATATTTATATCGAATAAATGCCCAGTCAACCATCGGACGATAAGATTTTTGGCCATTAATATCTTCACCTGTCGCTGTGACTTGCAAAACGGCAGATAATTTCGGCGTAATATTACCGGTAATTTGCAAACCAGCTAATGAGTTCGCTGCAAATCCAAGATCCTTGCCAACTGTGCCGTGTCCTGGAATTCCATATTTTACATCATTTGAAACATCAGTTGCTGCTACACCTGCTGACATAAAACCATTAATTTGAATACGTGATCTTGGACCAAAACCAAAATATTTATGTGAAAGATTAACAGGTGCTGGTGCTTGAACTTTTTTGGGCTGTTTTACCGTTTGTTTTACCGTATGTTTTTCTGTAATTTTCGGCGGCGTCAGTTGTTGGATCTTTATATGTGCTGGGACTTTCTTATGAGTCTTATGAGTAACTGGTTTTGCTTTATGTGAAGGTTTTTCCTTATGAGTAGCCACTTTAGCATAAGGTGAGGCTTTTCTCTTATGCACAACCATTTTAGATTTAGGTGATTTTTTCTTATGAGTCACGAGTTTTGTGGTAGATTTAGAAGTTATTTCAGTTTTAGTATTAGCAAGTACAGAAGTTGTTGCTAGTGCCAAACAAACAGAACTTGCGGTTGTTAGTAATGTTAATGTACGCATTGATGCTCACCCTAATAATAGTGTTAAACGAAAATAAGTAATGCCACTAAAAAAGCAGCTTACTGTGAAATAATTTATCCGTTTTGAGTTTTGAACTTGCGGCCTAACCCGTTTGAATTATGCGCAATAATGATCATCACTTAAGTCTATGCAGCAAATAAGCAACGCTGCAGTGGGCTCCGTACCTTAAGAGAGCATTATATTAGAAGTTTATTAAGGAAAGATTAAGAAATGCTTAAATATGCTAATATTTTGTCATAATTTTGATGTTTATGCTTTTTTTTGGCTACTTTTAGCGCACCATATGAACAGCTGAGTTCATCGCTATGCCTTTAGCCCAGTTTGCTCAACTGCTATACAGCTTCCAGATTACGGCTGGCAATTAATTTTCGCATGATACATTGATATTATCTTAAGATTATCTTAATATTCTAATTAAAGCTCTATCTTGCATCGGATTCTCTCTCACTCACAATGGATTTTCGTCTCATTATTACGGCAATTGCCGCTTTGTTTGACTAAAAAACACAAGGAAACCAAATGACTATTGTGCATTTCAAAACTACCGACGACCTTACTTTGTGCGGGAAATTGTATATACCTGACGAAAACAAATCAGGCAAACTCCCTACAGTCGTATTGTGCCAAGGCCTTTCTGGCGATAAAGCTAAGGTTTTGCCGACAATTGCCGAACGATTACAGAAAGCAGGCTATTTAACTATCGCATTTGATTATCAAAGCTGTGGGTCGAGTGAAGGCAACAAGCAAGAATTATTTCCAATTAAACGTGTTGAAGACATAAAATCTGCAGTTCGTTATATGCAAACTCACCCTAGATGCGATAAAAATAAAATCGCTTTATATGGAGTTAGCTTAGGCGCAATGACTGCACCCTTTGCTGCTAGCGTTCTTGGCAGTGAAATTAAAACGGTATTCGCCTGTTCTGGCCTTGCAAACGGTATAGATATGATGCGCTGTTTGCGTGTTCAAGATGACTGGATAGCCTTAAAAGCAGCTATCAAAAAGGATATAAAAAGACGTGATAGTGGGCAACCTTCTAATTTAATCGCACTTATAGAGATGATTCCTTTCGGTAATAGTTTTGGGACAAAGTATCGTGCACTGCTAAATAAAGACGACTCTGAATCTATCCCAACCCCTACTAAAAATGCCATAACTCAATTCACATTGGAAAGTGCAGAAGCGATTATCGACTTTGACTTATCATCAGCACTTAACAAACTTAAATGCCCTATTATGGTCATGCACGGAGAACTTGACGATGTTATCGCTATTGAAGATGTACGGCGATGTTATCAACAAATTCATTCACAAAAAGAACTAATCACTGTTCCTTTTGATCATATTGATTTAAGTCATTCAGAAGGGCTCGAAACGCAAATCAAGCATGCATTGTCATGGTTAAACAAAACCATTTAGAGTATATACACAAGCCAGTATGATTCTAGGTGTGGTATGGGCACCATCTAAAGTAGCCTGGTCGGTAAAACCGGCCAGGAAGCATCCAGCGAAGCTGGATTCATGCTTTATTCCCGGCCAAAAAATAAATTTTTGTCCGGGCTACACCTGACGAGATGCCAAAGACCTAAGGGTCAACTGCGGTCAGTATAGCATAGTGCATCAACAGCAGAAATCATCGCCATGCCGCTGACACCAGTCTTCAGAACTGCTTTAACTCTTTGACGATTAATGCCACCGATCGCAACCACGGGATACTCTAGCAGCTGACACCAATAATTAAGGCGCATAACGCCCTGTGGTTCAAAAGGCATGACTTTCGTCGTGGTTGGAAAAATGGGGCCGCAAGCAATATAACTCGGGTTGATCGCATGCGCTCGGGCCACCTCATAAAAACAATGCGTGCTAATTCCAAGGCGTAATCCTGACTTTCTAATTAAATCGATATCAGCCGTTTCAATATCACTTTGCCCCAAGTGAATGCCATACGCGTCGTGCTTGATGGCTAATTGCCAATAGTCATTAATAAAAAGGCGGCAATTATAATGACGCGCGATTTTTATTGATTGCATAATTTGGCTTTCGAGATCAATTTGAGATGGATTTTTTATTCGTAATTGAATGGTTGTTATTCCTTGTTTAACTAACTTAAGCACTTCTGCACTATCATCCAGAATAGGATAAAGCCCTAGTTTTTTAGCACCACAATCCGTAAATTTATGAGGTTTTGTTTTAAGTGGACTATGAGTTAAATAAGGCAAGTCAACGAAATCATTGGGGAAACCCCCAATCACTACCGGCCCTGGTCCCTGACCCTTTGAGCTGGCTAATCGAATCCCTTGATGAACATACATATTAGCAATCACTAAAGCATCATTTAATGAATATCCTTGTGCAATATTAGCGGCAATGCTCGACGATAAAACACAACCCGATCCATGTGAATGCAAACTATTAATTCTAACATTAGCTAACCAAAATGATTCATGGCCGTCGGTCCAATAGTCATGACAAAAAGATTTATCCTCGCCATGCCCTCCTTTGATTAAAACATTTTTAACACCTAGATTTATTAGATCCATCGCGCATAAAACAATATCATTAAAACCGATAATTTTGCGGCCAGTTAATTGTTGTGCTTCTAAAAGATTTGGAGTAATCAAATCAAGCTGAGGTATTAATTTTGATATAACGACTTTGTTATTATAAATAAAACCTTTTCCACTGCTCGAGGCCATTACCGGGTCATAAACGACAAAACCAGAATAGTGCTTTAGATATTCAGCAATTACTTCAATGCTATCAGCATCACTTAACATGCCGATTTTAATGGCAGCAGCGTCCAAATCACCCGTTAAAGATTGCAGTTGCGCATTAATGGTTTTGGCTTGCAAATAATAAATATCATCAACTCGAAGGCTGTTTTGTGCGGTAATGGCTGTAATAATACTGCAGCCATGCACACCAAATGCTTGAAATGTCTTTAAATCCGCTTGAATACCAGCACCTCCACCGGAGTCTGAACCCGCAATAGTCCACGCAATCTTCTGTTTCATTTGACAGTGTCTTGGTGCCAAAATGGCGTATCTAAAACCGGCGTACTGGGTTTGGCAGCCAATCTTGTTGGCATAATTCCCGCTTGATAAGCCTGTCTGCCGGCGCTAACGGCATTTTTAAAAGCTAATGCCATTTTCACGGGGTTTGTTGCATTGGCTAGCGCACTATTTAATAAAACTGCGTCAAACCCGAGCTCTAACGCACGTGCCGCATCGGATGGTTTGCCAATTCCAGCATCTACAATCAAAGGCGTATTTTTGAAACGGGCACGTAAAACAGATAACTGATAAGGATTAATAAGACCTTTACCAGAACCAATGGGGGCAGCCCATGGCATTAATACTTTACACCCCGCGTCCAATAAACGCATACATAAAATTAAATCATCTGTGCAATAGGGCAAAACATTAAACCCTCGATCGATGAGTTCTTTTGACGCTTTAACTAATTCAAATGGATCTGGCGCCAAAGTGTAATCATCGCCTATAACTTCTAATTTAATCCAATTGGTTTGAAAAATCTCGCGCCCCATTTCAGCTGTTGTAATCGCGTCATGTGCATTATGACAACCCGCCGTATTAGGTAAAATTCGCAACCCAAGTTGTTGGATGCTTTGCCAAAATGGGTTAGCACCTTGATGGTTTTGTTCGCGCTTTAATGAGACGGTGATAATTTCAGCCGCTGATGATTCAATCGCATTACACATAATTTCAAGGGAGGGATAACCTGCCGTGCCGATTAATAATCGGCTTTTGAATTTTTCAGCATACAACTCCAACATAATTTATCCTCCTTGCATCGGTGTTACACATTCGACTTGATCATCTTCATCCAATATAATATTTGGATATTCGGATCGAGCGACAAAAGCTCGATTAATCGCAACAGCACTATATTCCAAGTTGAACTGTTGCTGAGCCAGAAAATCGGCTAAAGTACTTGCTTTTTTTATTTGGTATTTTGCGCCATTAAATACGATGTTTATCATAACATTCCTCCCAAATTGTCGGATAACAACCGACAGATGAAGTTTTTAAATAATTGATCGCCGCTTTTGCCAAAGCTGGTGCTAATAAATAGCCATGGCGATACAACCCATTGATCGCGAGCATCTTCTTTGCATATTTTATTTTCGGCAATCCGTCTTTTAACGTTGGGCGACAATTCGTTTGTGTATGAATGATACGCGCCTCAATAAAGCCTTTATGCACGCTATAAGCCGCGGTCAATAACTCCATCATGCTACGTAATGAAATTGGGCTCTTGTCGTCGGCCTCAATTTCACTGGCGCCAACAATATAAATATTATCGGGCCGAGGTGTGATATAAATACTGTAGCGCGGATGTAATAAGCGAATCGGGCGGGTTAAATTTACTTGATCTGCTTTTAGCCACACCAGCTCACCACGCACCGCGCGTAGATCTTCAAAATTAGATAAAGCACCTGTTCCTCGACAATCAAAAACAAAATCGTATTGCAAACTTTGGCTCTCGGTTTGAATACACTTCGATTTAACATCAACGACATTAACGTTATCTGCTATTTTAACTTGGGCGTCAATTAAATATTTTTGCAAACTCAGCATAAAACTCTGACTATCAATTTGCCCCTCATCAGCAAAATAATATTGATCATTGTGGCTTATTAAATCTGGCTCTAATAATTCCTCTTTATTCAGATGCCGATAAGGTGGATCAGACCAATGGGAATTAATTTTTGCTAAATAGGTTTCAAGTTCAGCGGTATCTTGTTGATGCGCCATCACAATCGAGCCGCGCTGTTGGAAATAAATATCCGGGTTAATCGTTTTTATTATATCAGGCCATAAGTTTAAACTTTTCAAACCAATCTCTGTCACTATGCTTTGTGATTTTTCAAGCTCAGTAAAGGGCGCAATCATACCAGCCGCACATTTTGCCGCTGATTGAGTTAAATTGCGATCATAAAGCGTAACCTCATATTCCGTGTGTTGCGATAAATAATACGCAATAAGTTGCCCCATTAAACCCGCACCCGCAATGGCAATCTTCATTGATCGCTGCCAACGGCTTGTCGATATTCGTCTGCTTTATCTTGCAAACCTTGTTCTGCATACAATTTAAGTTCTTGAGTTATTTTCATCGAACAAAATTTAGGACCGCACATCGAGCAAAATTGGGCGTGTTTGGCGCCGTCCTGCGGTAAAGTTTCATCATGATACGAACGTGCCGTGTCCGGATCTAACGATAAATTAAATTGGTCTTCCCAGTGAAAATTAAAACGCGCATAGGAAACAGCATCATCGCGCGCTCTCGCACTGGGATGTCCTTTGGCAAGATCTGCCGCATGTGCCGCTATTTTATAGGCGATAATGCCCTGCTTTACATCATCGCGATTGGGCAAACCCAGATGTTCTTTAGGCGTTACATAACACAACATAGCGCACCCGTACCAGCCGATTTGTGCAGCGCCGATAGCACTGGTGATGTGATCATAACCCGGCGCAATATCGGTGGTTAATGGGCCTAAGGTATAAAATGGCGCCTCAAAACATTCATTTAATTCTTTATCCATATTTTCTTTGATTAAATGCATTGGCACATGTCCAGGACCTTCGACCATCACTTGAACCTCATGCTTCCAGGCTACTTTGGTTAACTCGCCTAAAGTTTTAAGTTCAGCAAATTGTGCCTCATCATTTGCATCTGCAATAGAGCCAGGTCGCAAACCATCACCCAACGAAAAACTAACATCATAGGTACGCATAATTTCGCAAATATCTTCAAAATGCGTATAAAGAAAATTTTCTTTATGATGCGACAAACACCATTTGGCCATGATTGAGCCTCCGCGTGAAACAATACCTGTTACACGTTTAGCGGTCATGGGCACATAGCGTAGT
>CAXMUH010000117.1:0-1738 GCA_964196565.1 uncultured Legionellaceae bacterium
AAACGAGCTGAGGCAATATCAAAAAAGTTTGAGAATGGAACGATAGAAATTGATGGCAAGCCCACCCCCGCCAGAATGGTGAACGGAAAAAGCTATTCAAACGAGACAATTAAGGGCTGGATTATCGGGACATAGTTTTCCGTCTTGCCAGACTTACTAATTATCTCAGTAAGTCTGGCGTAACTGATGTATCTCATTCTTTATTATAAGTAAAATACCTCCTTATTGAGATGGTTTTCTGTCTGGCCTGACTTACCAGCTTTTTCCGATAAGGGACAAAGCGTTAGCAAAAGCTGCAAAAACTGGTTCAAGGATGAACACCAAACCACCCGGCAATAATATTTCAGGGGAGGTGTCTCATGCAGAATCGTAAACCACCATGCTTACATGGAGTATGCGGCAACTATGTTAGCGCAACTACCTTTTCGGACAATGACGTTACAAGATCGAGGGTTACTCTATACGATGCGCCTTGAGTGTTGGGAGAATGTACGTTTACCAGACAACCACAAAGATCTAGCTAATGTATTAGGGCGGTCAGTTGCTGAAATTGCTGAATCACTTGGTGCTGTTATGCCATTTTTTGATTTATAGGATGGTTTTATTATTTGTCCGGAGCTGGAAGATTATCGGATGCATTTGGCAGACCAAAAGAAAAAACAAAGCTAAGGTGGCAAACGTGGCTCAGCAATAACAAACAGTAAGCGCCGTGTAAAAACAATTAATAATGGCATTACGAGTACCTCGCAGCTACCCCGTCAAGGTAGTGACGAGTCCTTAGTTAAGTCAAGTACAGATAAGCTAAGTCAAACCCAGTCTATAAAGAAAGTAGTAGTACCTATTGATGATCCCTGGGTAAAAGACTATGAAGCGATCGAAACCTTGGAAAGTGATTTTTCAGAATAAGTGATCACGATTAGTGTTCGTAAATTCATTCAGGTATATCATGAAACAACCCTATAAGGGGATCATGTAATGGCAAAAAATATATTTGAAGGTTGGCGTAGG
This sequence comes from uncultured Legionellaceae bacterium, assembly GCA_964196565.1. Taxonomy (GTDB): domain Bacteria; phylum Pseudomonadota; class Gammaproteobacteria; order Coxiellales; family Coxiellaceae; genus 2-12-FULL-42-15. Next base: position 1,009 of record CAXMUH010000117.1, read on the forward strand.
GTTGCAAAGGTTATAACTGTATTATGGGTAATTGGTTGGTGTACAGCGGCCTTTTATGATGGACGTAGTATCTATGATAACTGTGCTATAGCTATGCCGATTATACAAAAGCAGGTAGAACTCGTTAGCGAAGCTAAAAGACAAGGGGAAGATGTTACAAAATCTATAGCCGGAGACAAACTGATGGAATTTGAAATTAAATATCCATTGGCTCTTTATATATGTGGGCAGGAAGCTAGAGATGGGCAATGGTTGCCTCAACTTCTAAAAGATTTAGGACAAAAAGTGCTTGGGGTAATCAGTGGCCTCTTTTTTCTTTGGACGTTTACTTGGGCAATCGGCTGGATAGTACGTGGCTTTAAGGGTATTCCAAGAGGACAGGATAAAAAATGAAAATGAAAAAAATACTATTAATTTTAATGCTGGCTGTTGTAAGTAGTAATGCGATGGCAGAGTGGGCTTTTGCATTGAAGTCAGCCGATGGAGCTACTAGCTACTATATACAAAAAGATGCGATTCTAAAGTATGGAAATAAGGCCAAAATGTGGGTTTTAGTCGACCATAAAAAAATTATTAAAACCAATCTTAGGAAGAGAGTTTTTTCATATAAGGCTCAATTTGAATATAAGTGTGATGAAAAGCATTACCGTTTGCTTTTTAAAACTACCTATCCTAAGAACATGGGTAGGGGTAATGTAATTGATACCTTTGACGAGCCTGATGAATGGAA
>CAXMUH010000118.1:0-25449 GCA_964196565.1 uncultured Legionellaceae bacterium
TAGTTCTTTTTATAGTAAGTTTTTTTGTAGATACACTTCAAGAAAACAAATCCTGGCTATATTGTTACTGGATTTCAATGTTAATGTTGATAACAATATATTGCGCAAATAGATTAGGTGTCAAAAAAGAACGTTTTACAGATTCATTATCTTCTCCCCTTTGTATTTTTTTATTTTTTATCGCGACTGCATTTTTTTATGGGTTTATTGATGGTAAATTTACAGGAGGAAAAAATCTAACTGCATTAATAAAACAATCTAAGAAATCTATAAATGTAGTTAAGGTGATAGATAAAGGGGTGCTGGGTTATTTACCCAACGATGCCAATAAGATTGAATTTTATCTTTGGGATAATGTTGAAAAACTATCTATTAGAAAAAATAATTATAAAATTGATAATGATCAAAAAGGGTAGAATCAAAAAATAGGTAACAGGAAGTAAATGAAGGATAAGTTAATGGTTGGGTACGCTATTATATGGCTACTTAAGGTTTTGGGGATTCCAGTAGTAACAAGCTGTATTTTTTACGCGATAGTCGTCTACTACCCCAGGCATAAACGCAGTAAAAATGCTTTAGAAATTTTTAATAAATTATACATAGATACAAAAAAACATATCTTGCAAGATATTTTGGGATTCTTAAAAAAAAGAGGGCCAAAAGATATCGATAATATTGTTTTAGATTACGCCGAATGTAGGAAATTAATAGATGAAAATTCAAGTGATTTTATTCGTAACAATACATCAGGTCCAAAATTTCTGCAGTTAAACAAAGGTATTCATTACGAGCTTGAGACACTAAAGACCATGTTATTGCATTTGCTTGAATTTGAATTCATTAAAGACGATATTGATGCATACAAAAGAATTATCTATTTAAAGAACTCGATAGATAATTTCTATTATTCTTTTTCCACCTTTTACCGCGAAGATGATGATTTAGAATACAGTAAGTATTTCAACCATTATATGTTTAGGTTTATATTTGGATTCGATGCTGCTTATGGGGAGATAGAGAAAGATGATTTTCCGAGAGTGATAGCTAGAGCTCTTTCAAAAAAGGCATGGCATGTTAAAGCAGGAATATGGTTTCAAAAAGTAAAAGCATTGGAGTGGATTAAAAAAATGGGTAGTAACAAAAAGGTTGATTAATATCCATTTAAATTTGTTCGTTTAACTGATGAACACACCTATTTCTTTAGTCCATGTGACCCCATATCTGAGAAATTAGCTTGGATCCGTTATTTTGCAAATCACATAAAGGCAAATCGATCCGATCGCATCGCATCAGACGGCAAATGATGTTTCTTGAATAAGGCGACTGCTTGATCCGTCATACTCCACGGTCCACTGGAGTATAACAAACATTCGGATAAGTCATTAAAGTCGCGCACAATTGCTAATTCAGGTGCTTCAACCGATCTTAGCACGGTGGTGTAATTAAAAAAGCTAAGCTTTTGCTGGAATTGCTGTAATGTTTTTTCTAAAAAATAATCCTCTTGTTTTGATAACGCCCAATACAAATGAAAATGACGCTGATCATTTTCAATAATTGCTTGTTCGAGGATTGATTTAATCTGACTAATTCCAACGCCACCAGCCAATAAAATCACGCTGCTTTGTTTGGATGGCTGATAGACACAGTCACCAAACGGGCCCAGTACGCAGATCTCGGATTCAGCTTCTAATTTTGAAAATAGCTTTTGTAACAAGGGGTCATTGGTGTCATAGCGAATATAAAACTCAAGTATGCCTGCATCATTTGGGGCATTGGCAACAGAAAAAGGGGCTAACTCTTTTTCACTAACAATAAATTCAATGTATTGTCCGGCTGTAAAATTAAGTTTCTGATCAATAGGTTCAGCTTTGATATGGTGGATGGATTTGGTTATCAGCTGATTTGTTGTGATTTTGTATTTCATTTATATCAATGTGTTTTGTTGCGCTGTTATCCCAGGGAAGGGATCCCGCATCAAGTGCGGGATGACAGCTAATCCACCCTACGTCTTTCAACGAAGGTTTAACCTTTCATTGAGTCAAAGAAACTATCATTGGTCTTCGATAACTTTAAACGATCGATTAAAAATTCACTGGCGGCCAATTCATCCATTGGATGGAGGATCTTACGTAATATCCACATCTTCTGCAGTTCATCAGGCTTCGTCATCAACTCTTCACGACGCGTACCAGAACGATTAATGTTAATGGCTGGGAAGGTGCGTTTCTCAGCGATACGTCGATCCAAGTGGATTTCCATATTACCTGTGCCTTTAAATTCTTCAAAGATCACATCATCCATCTTAGAACCCGTATCCACTAATGCGGTTGCGATAATTGTTAAACTACCACCTTCTTCGACATTACGCGCAGCACCAAAAAAGCGCTTAGGACGTTGCAATGCATTGGCATCCACACCGCCGGTTAATACTTTACCCGATGCTGGAATCACGGTGTTATAAGCACGTGCAAGTCGGGTAATAGAGTCTAATAAAATCACCACGTCTTTTTTATGTTCCACTAAGCGTTTGGCCTTTTCAAGGACCATTTCAGCTACTTGTACATGCCGTTGTGCAGGTTCATCAAACGTACTGGCCACCACTTCACCTTTAACGGATCGTGACATCTCGGTGACTTCCTCAGGACGCTCATCAATTAATAATACAATCAAAATACACTCTGGATGATTAGCTGTTATCGAATGAGCGATATTTTGCAGCATCATGGTTTTACCAGCTTTCGGTGGTGACACAATTAATCCACGCTGACCTTTACCAATCGGTGCAGTTAAATCAATAATTCGCGCGGTAATATCTTGAGTTGATCCATTGCCTATCTCTAAACGAAAAGGATCATCTGGAAACAATGGGGTTAAGTTTTCAAATAGAATCTTATTACGTGATGATTCAGGTTTTTCAAAGTTGATTTCATTCACTTGAAGCAAAGCAAAATAACGCTCGCCTTCTTTAGGCGGGCGAATCTTACCTGAAACAGTATCACCCGTTCTAAGATTAAATCGTCGTATCTGGCTGGGTGATACGTATATATCATCTGGTCCAGCTAAATAGGAGCTGTCAGAAGAACGTAAAAAGCCAAATCCATCTTGGAGGATTTCAAGCACACCATCACCAAAAATGTCTTCGCCTTTTTTGGCGTGACCTTTTAAAATATTGAAAATAATGTCTTGTTTGCGGGAGCGTGAAGCCTGATCAATTTGCATCTCTTGCGCTAGTTCAGTGAGTTCAGTAGCAGTTTTCTGCTTTAATTCAGTTAGATTCATAGTAGTTTTTTCAAACCTATATTGTTATTGGCCCTAGGGCGGAGCTAGTTCAACATATGGAGTTTACCTAGAAACGGTGGGATCACCGGTATTGGTAGTAAGTGTATTATATGTCCATTTAGCTGAAGAATACAAGCTTCTCAAGCTAATATGTGATTGTACAAATATAGCCGCAGGATATCAAGCTCTACGGCCCTCAAATCTGACCTAAATTTAGATGGTTTCATCCAAAAACGCGGCCAGTTGTGACTTACTCAGTGCGCCCACTTTAGTCGCACTTACATCTCCATCCTTAAAAATCAATAAGCTAGGTATACCTCGGACTCCATATTTGGCTGGCGTCTCGGTATTCTCATCCACATTCACTTTATAAACTTTGACTTTGCCTTCATATTCTTTGGCAATTTCTTCTACGATTGGGCTAATCATCCGGCAGGGCTGACACCACTCTGCCCAGAAGTCTACTAGCACCGGAACATCCGACTTCAATACATCAGCTTCAAAATCCGCATCACTGGTTGATTTCACAATTTCGCTCATTATAGGGACCTCATACTTAGTTTATTGTAAATCCTAATCGATTGGCTGGGGGGTTTCAATAACTATCGTAAACTATAACCATAGTAGATTAACGGATAAAAAACCACACTGTTTATAATATACAATCCAACGATAACCACCATGGGGGAAAAATCGATGCCGGCCAAGGGCGGAATCACACGCCTTACTCGAGCCATGATCGGCTCACAAATTAGATGAACAACCTCAAAAGCTGGGCTAAATGATAAGTTTCTGAACCAAGAAGCGAGGGCTCCTGCGATTATCGCCGCAAAATAAATGTATATGATTTTTTTGCCGAGTTCTCCAATCAATATTAGGAAAAACCCTAAAATGCTCGTCCACGCTTGCAAGCCAACAAAAGCTACTAAAAGGATAATCAGCAGCTGTAAAATAATAACAATCAATAGAATAGCTAGGTCATAACCTTTAACGGATGGGAGAATGCGCCGCAACGGTTTGACAACCGGATCGGTAAGTTTTACTAATACTTGAATCACTTGATTAAAATAATTGGCACGCAGCTTCTGTAATATAAAACGTAACAGTAACATATAGATATAAATGCTAACCAGCATTTGCACAATTAAAATAAAACTACCTAAAAAATAACTCATCTATTTCTCTTTATCTTTATCTAAATCTAGTAGTTGCGCCTCGATGGTTTCTGCACGCGTCACAGCATGATTAAATGCATCCGCAATAGTCAAACCGAACTTAGCATCAATAAAACTATTAATCGCAGCTTCTGTGGTTCCACCTTTTGAAGTCACATCTTGCCTTAATTGTACCATACTTTCATTGGTTTCAAGCGCCATGCGTGCGGCACCCAGTACCATTTGCTTTGTCATCAGCTCCGCATCTTTTTCTTTCAAACCCGCATCGATTGCAGCTTGCTGCAGTGACTCCATAAACAAAAAAACATACGCGGGTCCAGCACCTGCTAATGCGGTAACCAAGTTTAAATCATTATCATGTTCAAGCCAAAAAGTAACGCCTGTCGCACGGAATATGGATTCTGCTGCTTCACGCTGGGCATTTTTCACATTGGGATTTGCAACCAAACCAATAACGCCTGCGCCTAGTGCACAAGGAGTATTAGGCATGGCTCGAAGAATGGCTAAATCGGCAGTCAAATCATTTTGTAGTTGCGCGATGGTGAGGCCAGCTGCAACTGAAATAACCAATGGGTTTTTTTCTGTAATGACAGCTTTTATCTCTTCACACAAAACTTTCATCTGTTTCGGTTTAACCGCTAATACAACGATATCAGCCTCGCCAATGGCTTCAATATTATCTTGGGTTGTATGCACATTGAAATCTTTAAACTCATTGAGTTTTGCTGTGTTGCGTCCGCTAATCCAAATATTACTGCTCACAAATCCGTTTGAGATCAAACCTGAAATGATAGCTTTTGACATATTACCACTGCCAATAAAAGCAATTTTATGTTTGTCTAAACTCATTTTCGCTCTCCAAAAATTGCGGTACCTATTCGAACCATCGTGCTTCCATAGGCAATTGCTGCTTCCAAATCATGCGACATGCCCATGGATAAAGTATCTAATAGCCAACCCGCTTCGATTAATTGAGTATAAAGCTTTTGCGCTTGCTGATAAACTGCAGCTTGCGATTCTTTGTTCTCGCTAAATTCTGGTATCACCATCAAGCCGCGAAGTTTTAAGTTCTTTAAACAATCAAAGACGGGCAAAAAGGTTTTGACTTCAGCCATGCTTAATCCTGACTTCTGTGGTTCTTCGCTGACATTTACTTGCACGCAAACATTCAATGGCGGCAAATGTGGTGAGCGTTGTTCATTTAACCTAATTGCAATTTTTTCGCGTGAAACAGTGTGTACCCATGAAAAATTTTCGGCAATGTCACGCGTTTTATTGGCTTGAATCGCACCAATAAAGTGCCACACCAAATTCTCTTTTGCTAACGCTTCGATTTTTTGCACGGCTTCTTGTAAATAGTTTTCAGCAAAATGGATTTGGCCTAAGCCAAATGCTTGACGAATCGTCTCCACATCTTGTGACTTGCTAGCGGCAACTAAAGTCATTTCATCCACTGATCGATGAGTCTCTGCACAGGCATCAGCAATTCTTGTTTTGACTTTATTTAAGTTCGCTTCAATACTCATCTACAGCTTTGGACCTGCCGATTTGACGGCATCGCTGACTTCAAATCGACTAAAGTTTTGTTGAAACTGATCAGCCAATATTTTTGCCGTTGCATCAAATTGAGCTGGATCCGCCCAAGTATTACGTGGATTCAGAAGCTTAGCATCAACGCCGTCAACCTGTTTTGGAACTGAAAAACCAAACCCTGGCATTTTTTCAACTTCCGCAATCCTCAACTGATCGCTTACAATGGCACTGATCACAGCGCGAGTTGTGGGTATGGAAAAACGTTTTCCACCTTTACCATAAGCACCACCGGTCCATCCGGTATTTACTAGATAGACTTGCACGTCGGCCTCAGTAACACGCTTAATTAATAATTCTGCATATTCCGTTGCAGGACGCGGAAAAAATGGTGCTCCAAAACACGTGCTAAACGTAGGGCTAACGCCTTTGGCGCTACCAATTTCAGTGCTGCCCACTAATGCGGTATAACCACTTAAAAAATAATACGCCGCCTGCTCTTTTGATAACAATGCAACAGGAGGCAAAACCCCATAAAGATCACAGGTTAGAAAAATAACGGCGCGCGGTAAACCCGCGTAATTATCATCAACTCGCAGTTCAATATGTTCACGTGGATAGGCCGAACGTGAATTTTCAGTCAGTGTTGTGTCGGTATAATCAGGCTCACCCGATGCGTTTAAAACCACGTTTTCAATCACGGAACCATGAGTTATTGCATCCCAAATAACCGGTTCGCGCTCTCGTGATAAATCAATGCACTTTGCATAGCATCCACCTTCAAAATTAAATACATTGGTTGCACTCCAACCATGCTCATCATCACCAATTAGAAAACGATCAGGATCTGCGGATAATGTTGTTTTCCCAGTTCCAGACAAACCAAAAAATAAAGCAACATCGCCTGCTTTACCAACGTTTGCTGCACAATGCATTGGTAATATATCTTTTGCTGGCAGAATAAAATTTAATACTGTAAACATAGCCTTTTTCATTTCACCGGCATATTCCATTCCCATCAATAATACTTTTTTCTCGGTGAAATTAATCATTACGACACCGTCGCTATTGACACCATCGGCTTCTTTTTGAGTTTTAATCCCCGGCGTATTTAAAATTGTCCAGGGCATTATATCCTTATTATTATCTTCTTTGGATCGAATAAATAAATTACGTGCAAATAAGTTGTGCCAGGCAAATTCGGTAATCACCTCAACGGGTAAATAATTATTTTCATCCGCGCCAACACGTAGATGTGAAACATAGCTGGTTCTATTTTTTAGATAATCACTCGCTTTTTTCCACAATGTATTGAAAACTTCAGCATTAATCGGTTGATTAACATTGCCCCAGTCGACTGCATCTTGAGTAATCTCATCTTTGACAATAAAACGATCTTTTGGTGATCTGCCGGTTCTTTTTCCGGTCGTCACGCTTAAGGCACCCGTGCTGGATAAAACTCCTTCGCCATTTTTTAATGCTGCATCAATAAGTTGCTGTGAAGTTAAATCTTTATGGACGATTGACGTGGCTAGTGGGTTCATTATAATTCCTCAAACTCAATGTGCTTCTATATAATTGCTCTAGATAGGACACTTGCATTATGGCAAACTATTTAAATAATGGAAAGCGAATACACAATTATTGTCGGCAAAACCTTAAGCCAGCATTACGTCGCATTAAGCTTTTTCACGCCACCCTAAGGTGTTGCTTATTGGGTAGCCTACCTTCATAATAAGCATAATTATGAACACTAAAAACAGCCTAATTAACCACTTTCTAGTCGCGATGCCTAGCCTTATCGACTCTAATTTCAATAAATCAGTTATTTACATCTATGAACATGGTGACAAAGGCGCAATGGGCATAGTGGTCAATAAGCCAATGCAGCTTGATTTAGGCAATGTATTAGAGCATCTAGACATCCATAGTAAAGATAACAATATTATTAAACTCCCAGTTTTAATGGGAGGCCCTGTCAGTCAAGAGCATGGGTTCATCTTGTATCAGCCAAAAAAACAATCAATTGAGATTTCTGCCTCAAAAGACATGCTGCAAGCTATTGCAGATGGTAATGGCCCGAATAAGTTTATCGTTACCTTAGGATATTCCGGTTGGTCCGGTGGGCAACTCGAACAGGAAATTATGCGCAATGATTGGCTAGTGGTGCCCGCAAATTCTAAGATTTTATTCTCAACCCCTATTGGCAAACGTTGGCAAGGTGCTGCCAAGCTGATTGGTGTCGACATTGAACAGATTTCTACGCAAACCGGTCATGGATAAAACGCACCGCACTCTACTTGGTTTCGATTTTGGTATGCGCCGTATTGGAGTTGCTGTGGGCCAAACCATCACCCAGTCTGCTCAACCTCTAGCCACTTTGAATGCAAAAGATGGTATACCCGAATGGGATCAAATTGAAAAACTTATCGCAACCTGGCATGCAGACGGCATCGTGGTTGGCCTTCCTTTAAATATGGATGGCACTAAACAACAAATTACCCATGCTGCAATTAAATTTGCCCGCAGATTGGAAGCCAAATTTAAATTACCGGTTTATCAGGTCGATGAACGATTGACGACAATCGAAGCAAAATCTATTTTCAATGAAAAAATAAATCCAGAAATTAAAATTGATAGCTTTGCTGCCAAACTTATTTTAGAATCATGGCTACGAGAAAGTAATTTATTAAAATGAGGCTTGCTCTATGAAGTTACTGCACCTTACCGATATTAAACAATTAGATCAGAAAACAATACTAGCAATTCTTGATTCTGCTACCCAGATGCTAAATGATCTGGTTTTAAAAGATAAAACCAGTACTATTGCTGAAGGTAAACTTGTTGCTAATCTTTTTTTTGAGCCAAGCACCAGAACCTGTAATTCATTTGAAATAGCAGCCAAACGATTGGGGGCCTTAACGATTTCACCCAATATGCAATCTTCCTCTTTACTAAAAGGCGAAACATTATTAGATACCATTCAAAGTATTGAAGCGATGGGCGTCAATGCATTTGTAATTCGACATAGTGAGCATGGCATTATGTCTGCGATATCGAATAGCCTAAAAACTAAGGCTCATATCATCAATGCAGGCGAGGGCTGGCAACAGCATCCAACTCAAGCATTGCTTGATTTACTAACAATACAGCAGCATAAATCGGATTGGAAAAATATCAGCGTGGCGATTGTTGGCGACCTTTACCATTCGCGCGTTTCGCGCTCATTGGTTGAAGCGCTTCATATTGTAGGCGTTAAAGACCTGCGCTTGATCGCACCAGAAGTACTAAAACCCGAAGCAGATATTTGTTCTAAAGCGAAACTTTACACGCCGGATTTAGCACAAGGCCTTAACAATGTTGATGTTGTGGTGTGTTTGCGACTGCAAAAAGAACGCATGTCAAAAGAACAGTCGATAAGCGAAACTAAATTTAGTCAACTTTATCAAATTTCTGAGAATGCATTAAAACATGCAAAACCAGACGCCATTGTAATGCACCCAGGTCCAATGAATCGAGGTGTTGAAATTTCATCTGAAGTGGCTGATGGCAACCAGTCAGTAATTTTACAACAAGTACAAAATGGCGTTGCCATTCGAATGGCTATTTTAAAAGCGCTTCTGTAAGGGGTCAAGTCTTGACCTCTTGAGTAATTATTTTCACTTGCTTTACATCCCATAAAGAGATAGATTTCAGCCTTTCGCTATAGATAACTTATCCACAGCGATATACAATGAATCTGTTTTTTTAGTGGATAAATAATTAATTTGCGTTTCACCATCCTAGTGAGTTAACCGTGTTTTAATGCATTCATTGTACATGCTTCATTAATTATTCTACAAAGAGGATTAACGCCGTGTCAGCACTTGCGCTGTGGGAAAAATGCTTAAATTACTTGCAAGCTGAAATATCCCCTCAGCAATTTAATACCTGGATCCGACCGTTACATGTGGTCGAATCTAAACCTGATACTATTTTACTCTTAGCGCCAAACCGCTTTGTTTTGAATTGGATCAACAAACAGTTTTTGACTCGAATCAATGAACTCATGGCTGAGCTTAGTGAAAACTCACCGCCTAAAATTAACCTTGAAGTGGGCAGCAAAACGTCTAACACATCAAAAGCGGATGCCAGCAATAAAGCTGCTAGAATAAACACTAAAGTTAGCTTTGGCAAACCCAGTGCGCCTACACACAGTAACCTAAACCCTCAATTCACCTTCGAAAATTTTGTGGAAGGTAAATCTAACCAGCTAGCGCGTGCTGCTGCAACTCAAGTATCTCAAAATGCAGGCCTTGCCTATAATCCGCTATTTTTATACGGTGGCGTTGGACTTGGAAAAACCCATTTAATGCACGCAATGGGCAATCATATGCTGCAACAAAATCCAGATGCTAAAGTGCTCTACTTACATTCTGAGCGATTTGTAGCAGATATGATTAAAGCATTACAACGCAACGCCATGAATGAATTTAAGCGTTATTATCGCACCGCCAATGCACTGCTTATTGATGATATTCAATTTTTTGCAAAAAAAGATCGTTCGCAAGAAGAATTTTTTCACACTTTTAATGCACTTCTCGATGGGCAACAACAGATTGTTTTAACCTGTGATCGTTACCCAAAAGAAATTAACGGACTTGAAGAACGACTACAATCGCGTTTTGGCTGGGGATTAACCGTTGCTATTGAACCCCCAGATCTTGAAACTCGTGTCGCTATTCTAATGACCAAAGCAGAGCAATCAAAAACTAATATTCCAGCGGATGTCGCATTTTTTATCGCAAAAAATATTCAATCTAATGTCCGTGAATTAGAAGGCGCATTAAAACGCGTTATTGCTAACGCCCATTTTACTGGCCAAACAATCAGTGTTGATTTCGCTCGAGAGGCATTAAAAGATTTACTGACATTACAAGCCAAGTTAATCACGATTGATAATATTCAGCGAACAGTCGCCGAATATTATAAGGTTAAAATGTCAGACTTATTATCAAAACGTCGTAACCGCTCAATTGCCAGACCACGTCAAGTTGCCATGGCACTTGCAAAACAACTTACAAATCATAGTTTGCCTGAAATTGGTGATGCATTTAGCGGCCGTGACCATACCACAGTTTTACACGCTTGCCGTAAAATTAAAGAATTACTGGCCAGCACACTTGATGTGCAAGAAGATTGGAAAAATTTGCTGCGTATTTTATCTGCGTAAGGAAACCCAGCAGGCTGAAGATGAGCTCGCAGTCGTAGCCTGGGCGATCCTCACACTTCGCGCGTGACAGGATTTGTCGGCCACAGTTTTTATTCTAATTCAAATTAGCGGGAGTTGCTGCGACTTAACAAAATCTGTTAATCTAGCAGCTATTCTGATCGAAAATAGGGACTGATGCTATGAAATTAAACCTGCAGCGTGAAACTTTGCTCAAACCTTTGCAAATGGTTATCGGTGTGGTCGAACGCAAACAGACCTTACCAATACTTTCTAATGTGTTACTGTCAGTAGCGGATAACAGGTTATCCATTATTGGAACTGACACCGAGGTTGAGCTTGTAGGACACATTAACACCCCTCAATCAGAACCTACCTCTCTCAGACTCACGCTTCCAGGGCGCAAGTTGATGGATATTTGTCGAGCGTTACCTGAGAATGCAGCCATTGAGCTTTATCAAGAAAAACAGAAAGTTATACTTCGTTCTGGTCGCAGCCGTTTTTCATTATCGACACTTCCTGCAGAAGATTTTCCAAATTCCGAAACCCAAGTAGGTTACTTGGCTTTTACAATTTCACAGAGTCTACTCAAACAATTATTACAACGCACTTATTTTGCAATGGCACAGCAAGACGTTCGTTATTATCTTAATGGACTGCTGTTAGAAATTCATACTAACAAAATCTTTGCTATCGCAACGGATGGTCATCGCCTTGCACTTAATACCACTAACACGATTACCAACGCCACTTCAAAGATACAAGTGATTGTTCCGCGTAAAGGTGTGCTTGAATTAATGCGGTTACTAGAAGATAACGAAACTGATGTTGGAATTACCCTGAGTACAGGACATATTCACGTGGCATCAGAAAATTTTATGTTTACTTCAAAACTCGTTGAAGGCCGTTTTCCTGACTATGAACAAGTCATTCCGCGTAATGGTAATAAAACATTTGAAGTTGAGCGCGAAGCATTAAAACAGGCGCTTTCACGCATCGCGATTCTTTGCAACGAAAAATATAAGGGCGTTCGCTTTGAAGTCAGCAATAACTTATTGAAAATCACCACCAATAACCCCGAACAAGAGTCTGCTGAGGAAGAACTTAATATCGAATATGACCAAGAGTTCTTAGATATAGGCTTTAATGTTAGCTACTTACTTGATATCCTCAATACCCTCAAAAATGACACGGTTAAGTTGACCTTTACCAACTCCAATAGCAGTGTTTTAATCGAAGAATGTGGAAATGAGTGGAGCAGTGTATTTGTCGTTATGCCAATGCGGCTGTAGCTCTTAAATTATAAAGCCCGATACTTAAAACTCTAAGCAAATTCCATTGCTCTTTGGATTTTTAAAACGTCATGAGTGTAAATCAGATTATGCCAACGCTTACCAACATAACAATCCAAACTTTTCGTAACATAACAGCTGTTACTGCTGAGTTTTCTCCACGTTTTAATATCTTTTATGGCGAAAATGGTTCTGGCAAAACCAGTTTATTAGAAGCGATTTACTATTTAGGCTTAGGAAAATCGTTTCGTGCATCACAATCGGCTCGAATAATTCAACATAACACCGAACAATTTATTATTGTGGCCAATATAGCTGGGGAATCGACTCATACATTGGGAATAGAGCGTAAACGCGATGGCGAACGTAATATTAAACTCGATGGCGATAAACAAATTTCCATTGCGCCGATTACTAAGCTTCTTCCCATCCAGTTTATGAGCCCAATGAGTTATCGTTTTTTTCACGATGGGCCTAAGGTTCGTCGTCAATATCTTGATTGGGCGTTGTTCCACGTGGAACAATCCTTTCTAAATACCTGGCAACAACTGCAAAGGATACTAAAGCAACGTAATAGTGCGCTTAAACTGCATCAAGCTGTTTCTGCTTGGGATCATGAGTTTATTATTGCTGCCGAACAGATCGATAATTTGCGTCGAAGTGTTTTTAATCGATTAGAACCGATTTGTCAGCAACAGCTAAAGCTTTTGCTGCCCGATTTTGAGTTTAAACTTCGTTATCAGCGCGGCTGGACATCCGATGCTGAGCTACGCGATCTACTTTCTAATAATATCCAGAGAGATCGCCAATTGGGTTACACCTATTACGGGCCTCAACGCGCTGACTTTCAATTACTCTGTGAGAAGACGCCAGTACAAGATGTTCTTTCTCAAGGACAACAAAAGTTGGCTGCCTATGCATTACACTTAGCATTGGGCAAGCTATTGCATCAACAAACAGACAACAGCCCTATCTATCTGATAGATGACCTGCCTTCAGAGCTGGATGATTGCAGTAGGGCGAAAATAGCCGATTCGCTGAGTAACCTGGGTGCTCAGGTCTTTATTAGCGGCATTTCAGCACAAGATTTAGCCTCTCTAACCAGCCTAGATCGAGCCCAAACGTTCCACGTGGAACATGGCCAGGTAAGAAATATAATGCCCACGTCATCATCAGAAAATGCCAATATTAATCAAGAAGTTATAACCTAGCCGGCGAGTAAAAACTTATGCTTGTTCGCTCGCTAAAAGGGCAAATTATGATATAATGATGAGCTTTTTCAATGGGATAATAAACGAATTCTGACAGATCCAACGGAGCCCTAAATGCCATCAAGCAATGATACTTATGATTCTTCCAATATTAAGGTCTTAAAAGGCCTAGACGCAGTACGCAAACGACCAGGGATGTACATCGGCGATACCGATGACGGCTCGGGCTTACACCATATGGTGTTCGAGGTTGTGGATAATTCTGTGGATGAAGCCCTTGCCGGTCACTGTGACCACATCTGGGTAACTATCCATAAGGATAATACTGTATCTGTTAAAGACAATGGTCGCGGAATTCCTACCGATATGCATAAAGAAGAGGGGCGTTCGGCCGCTGAAGTGATCATGACAGTGCTGCACGCAGGTGGTAAGTTCGATAAAGACTCATATAAAGTCTCTGGTGGCTTACATGGAGTCGGGGTTTCTGTCGTTAATGCCCTCTCAGAAGACTTACAACTCACCATTCGTCAAAAGAATGAAGTATTTTACCAAGAATATAAACTTGGTGTGCCTCAAGGACCTATTAAAGCAATCGACAAAACAGATAAAACCGGCACAGAAATACGATTTAAGCCCAGCGATACCATTTTTACTAACATTGTTTTTCATTATGATATTCTGGCCAAACGATTACGTGAATTATCTTTCTTAAACTCAGGTGTGCGCATTGATTTAGTTGATGAACGCAGCGGCAAGGAAGACTCTTTTGAATACGAAGGTGGTATTAAAGCCTTCGTAGAACATTTAAATAGTAAAAAAACACCGGTTCACCCATCTGTAATCTCATTTATCGCTGAAAATAACGATGTCGTGGTGGAAGTAGCCATGCAATGGAACGACAGCTTCCAAGAAACTTTCTTTTGCTTTACCAATAACATTCCGCAACGTGATGGTGGAACACATTTAGCCGGCTTTCGCGCTGCATTAACTCGCACGCTGAATAGTTATATTGATAAAGAAAAAATTGGCAAAGGTGGTAAAACAACTACCACGGGTGACGATTCACGTGAAGGCTTAACCGCTGTTTTGTCCGTTAAAGTACCCGACCCTAAATTCTCATCACAAACTAAAGACAAATTAGTGTCCTCAGAAGTAAAGCCAATAGTTGAATCAACCGTTGCAAAAAAATTGCGTGAATTCTTGCTAGAAAACCCCAAGCAAGCCAAAGCAATTGCTGGAAAAGTCATCGATGCCAGTCGGGCGCGTGAAGCTGCGCGCAAAGCACGTGAGATGACTCGACGTAAAAATGTATTAGATATTGCAGGACTGCCTGGAAAATTGGCTGATTGCCAAGAAAAAGATCCCGCTCTATGTGAATTATTTCTTGTCGAGGGTGATTCTGCTGGTGGTTCTGCTAAGCAAGCACGCTCACGAAAGTATCAAGCCATTTTGCCGCTAAAAGGTAAAATATTAAACGTTGAGAAAGCTCGCTTTGATAAAATGCTTCAATCCGTCGAAGTAGGTACATTAATTACCGCGTTAGGTTGTGGAATTGGGCGTGAAGAATATAACCCGGACAAATTACGCTACCATAGCATTATCATTATGACTGACGCCGACGTCGATGGTTCACACATTCGTACCTTATTACTGACTTTCTTTTATCGACAAATGCCTGAATTAGTTGAACGTGGAAATATTTTTATTGCTCAACCACCACTTTATAAAGTGAAAAAAGGCAAACAAGAGCAATATATTAAAGATGACGCCGAATTAGATAACTTTTTATTACAATCAGCACTCGATAAAGCTAAATTACACCCCAGTGCCAATGCTCCAGCCATCAGCGGTAAAGCATTAGAAGATTTAGCCACTCATTATCGCAGTGCAAGTCGTGGAATTCGGCGCCTTGCAAAGCGTTTTCCAATAGCAATTTTAAATAACTTATTACATATCGAACCGATCAATGCAGAAGATTTAAAATTAAAAGAAAAAGTTGAACCTTGGAGCAATAGTTTACAAGCTGCACTGAATGACACTCTGCATAATCATGGGCTTTCCTACGAAATAAAAATTAATCACGACGAAGATCGCGAATTATATTTACCAACCGTCACCATTACCAACCATGGAGTTCATCAAGATTACTTATTATCGCTGGATTTCTTTAGCTGTCACGACTACTGCGAAATCACAGATTTATATAGTAAAATCAATGATCTAGTTGAGGAAGGCGCTTATGTTGCTCGTGCAGATAAGTCCGTAGCAATTGAAAGCTTTGAACAAGCACTTGATTGGCTCATTTCTGAGGCCAAACGCGGCTTAGGCATTCAACGCTATAAAGGTTTAGGTGAAATGAATCCCGATCAATTATGGGAAACCACTATGGACCCTGAAACCAGACGCTTATTAAAAGTAAATGTTGAAGATGCTGTGCTTGCCGATGAAATGTTTAGCACACTCATGGGCGATCAAGTCGAACCTCGACGTAATTTTATCGAAGCCAATGCATTAGCCGTTGAAAATTTAGATGTTTAACCTAGAATCCGGCGGGTTTTGATAAAGCGTTACAAGTAGCAAACATACTTACAAAAATAATGGTTGCACCTAGAATCTTTTTCATTTGAAGTTCCTTCAAATATATCTAAATATGGGAATGTAATATATTAGATTGCCGAAATGATTTAAACCTAAAATCCGCAGTTGAATCACGATTCTAGGTTAAAGGCTACCATGCATTTAATCGATAGTTAATATTGCTACACCTAAGCCACCTATAGTTTTATATTAAAATCACTGAAACTTGAATTTCAGCTTGTATTACATGGGTTTAATTTATTATGATACCAATCATGAAAACTAAACCATGCTACTATCTTTACAATAAACCGAGGCCTGGGGCCAGAACTGGTCACTGTGCCCTTTTTATCGGACATTTGAATCCGGATCATCCGGAGTTATCGAACGGTATTTATTTTTCCTTTTATCATGCTTATAAACCATCAGAAATTAAAAGCATGACCGTTAGAGCCTTGTTAACAGGAGTTAAAGCCCATGTTGTAGACTCTATGTTTGATGATTTGGTTATGCGCGGTCAGTCAGTAAGGCGATATGAATTAAGAAAAAAAGAGGATATCAATGTAGCAACGATATTAGAAAGACTTCCAACAGAAGATAAACAAAAGGCGGAGTTTATCAAGCTTGGCACATTTGATTGTGCATTAGAAATTTCTGATGTAGATGTTGCCTCTGTTTTATATGAAATTAATAAAATAAAGAAAAATTTACTTTGGACTCCTTTTTCTTTTTTATCTAGCATAGTTATGCGTAATCCAAATATACATAATTGTTCTTCAGCCATTTGGGCAGCAGTAAAAAAATCTAAAACTAACGGCTATCAACCAAGCGATATTTTTAATAGTGGTTTACTTGTTTGGGCATACCTGGCGTTGTTTGCTGGCCAGGCTTTATGTCCCACTGATTGTTTGTCTGATTCTACTTCTAAAGTAATAATCAGTTTGCCATTGATTGTTTATCTAGCGAGCTGCGTTAAAAATGCATTGCAATATTCGGCCGGCGTGCTTGGAATGGCCGGACAGTCAGGCAAACTTGAGACAAAAACTATTGCTTGGGTTACTTCCTTAAGTCTAGTGATTAATCTCGTGGGATCAGGATTTGGGAATAATTCTTCAGCAAAATTATTTATGACCCCCGGAAGTCTTTACTCAATATTTAAATCTGATGGGATGCTGGAGCAAACAGAATCTAGCGCTGATCAAGAACTTAAGCCGGAATATACATATTAATGTGTGCGGTCAATTAACCACACCCGTCTTTGCGACCGCAAAGCGTGAATCAATCCCCCGTGCTCCGTCTTTGTTGCGACCGCAAAGCGTGAATCAATCTCCCGTGCTCCGTCATTGCGACCGCAAAGCGGGAAGCAATCCAGCAAATTAATTTAAAAAACAACACATGCGCCATATTTCTTAATAACTGGATTGCTTTGTCGCCTGCGGCTCCGCGCAATGACGGGATGGATTGCATTATCACTTAGCTCCTCACAAAAACAAGGCCCCGTCATTTCGACCGAGCCCAGCTCCGCCCCGTCATTTCGACCGAGCCCAGCTCCGCTCCGTCATTTCGACCGAGCCCATAGGGCGAGCGGAGAAATCCATTGTCACTTGCCCCACTAAATCAACAGTAAAAATCCTTTTAAAACAAACTCAGCATATTATTTTATCGATTTAACATTTCGTTAAGCAACATGCTGTAATGTGTCTAAGTATAAATACATGGGTAAGCAAACAAAAAGTAAGGGTTAAGACAAATGCCAAATATAATAAAAATGCTAACAGAAATTGATCAGATGGTGGACACCTGGAATAACGATAAAAATTCACTTATTCAAAATACGCACTCTGCGCTCCAGAATTACCAGAACGATGCAGGTCGCAGAAATATCCCTCCAGTAATAATGCCGTTTTTCTTTTATTTTGCCATGTTATCAGCAACAGTGTCCATTCTAACGCAAAACAATATTAACTTCCCTAACCCCAATAATCTAATTAATAATAAAATGAAAGAAAATAACGAAGTTATGGCGGAAAAAATTAAGACATTATCGGAGGCTGAAGACAAGCCTACTATATATCAAAAATTATTAGAACTATTTTCTGTGTCAAGTTGTAAAGATACACATTCTAAAGCCTATCGTATTCTAGAGGTAATGACTAAGGAGAGAGCATCAACGGATAAAGAAGCCAAAGAGATGTGTCAAATAGCCGGAAAGTTTTTTATTTTTAAAAGCCAATTTGAACCCAACAGTCAACAAATCATTGACGATATAACAGCTTGTATAGATGAAATTCCACCATACGAGATTATGGAATCTGATAAACAAGAAAAGCTTTTGGCTTACGAAACACGAATCGAGAAATATTTTGCCCACTTAGAAAATAAAATTTCAATAAGCTTACTAAAGGAATTGCCTTCCGAAAAGGCTCAAGAGATTATAAAAGCCTATGATAAATGGAACTATAACCAATGCATACGTTATGTAAACAATGGCAATATGAAGATGTTACGTACCCATTATGATCGATTGCCATATGATAGTGAAAAAATTGAAATTGATAATTTATGCTCTATGAAAAAACTGTATATCCTACCAGAATCTACTCGAGGAACTGAGCAAGAAGCGACTCATTTCAAAAATAGTGGTTTATTTAAAACTTATTCAAGTTTCGACTGTTTCGAAGAAAAACAAGAAATACCACAACGAAATAACTCACCTTCAAAATTCTTTTTCCATATCCCCGAAAGCGAAAGCCTCAGTTTAGAAATTGCGGATACAAGGAAAGAAGCAACGAAGCTGACAAGAGCAGCATTGGTAAGAGCGGAAGAAATGGAAGCAGAATTTAATAAATCATTACAACCGACCTAATAACAATGTTATACAAGAAAGAAGGGGGCAAGTCTTGACATTACCCACTTAACTTTACGTGGTATACAGCATTCTTATATTCGATTCTTAATGGTCTGGCCATAGCGGATCATGCTTTATCGATTAAACTGAACGTTAGTATCTGACAAAGCTAAGGATAATTAAATACCGTTGTTTATGTTGGTAAAGTCAAGACTTGACCCCACAAATTCCAGCTGTATTTACTCCTTTTCTGATGCCTTGTGCTAAAATCATATCTCTAGTTTACTTTTCAACTTGCGCTGGATTTATTTTTTCCTCTTTGTATTCCTGAATCTTGTTATCAATATCTTTTATAGCACAAGTAATAGTAACGAGAATGTATTTTAAACAATAAAGATTAATTAAACCTTAAATGTGATGCGCTGGCCGTGGGTTTTTATTCAGGTATCACAGATATTTGATTTACGTAATCGGGCTTTATTATTAATCGGATATTTCGGTGCGTTTCGTCGCAGCGAATTAGTTTCCATTCGCTATGAAAATATTACTTTTAAAGAAGAAGGTATTGAGATTTTAATTCCTAAATCTAAAACCGATCAAGGTGGCGAAGGGCAGGTGTGTGCTATTCCTTATGGAAATAAAGAGTTTTGTGCTATTAACGCATTAAATGATTGGTGTGAACAGGCGGGCATTACCGAAGGCTCTATTTTTGTTAGCATTAATCGTTTTGAAGAAATTCGTGATCGACAACTCTCACCACAAAGTGTTAATCTCATTGTTAAATCAATGGCAAAAGATTGTGACTTAGAAAATGCAGATAAATACAGTGGTCATAGTTTAAGACGTGGTTTTGCTACGTGTGCTAGCCAAAAGGGCGCGAGTTTTGCTTCGATCATGAAACAAGGCCGCTGGAAAAGTGAAAAAACCGTATTGGGGTACTTTGACGAGGGGCAAAGTTTTCAGGATAATGCGGTAAGTGCGTTGCTCAATAATAAAGACTAAAAGGATTTTAAAATGGCAAATGAACCATCAATTATGTTGGATCCTGCTTATAGGGTTCATCTCCATGAGAGATATGGTAATGGGTAGCAATCGATTCATGGTGCTTAGATTTATCTTAAGATTTTTAGCCTATGTTATAATCTTCTATGTATTGGTTGTAGGCATTAGTTATTTTCTTCAGCGTCAATTTATTTATTACCCTAAGCGCGGTAGTACTTCCCCAAAACAGTGGAATTTACCTCAAGTTAAACTTATTCAACTAAGAACTTCTGATGGACTCCGCCTTAACGCTTGGTATCATCCAAACAGAAATAAATCGATGCCGACCATCGTATATTTTCATGGCAATTATGGGTATTTTGCACAAAGAGCTAATAGAATTGAACCTTATATTAAAGCAGGCTATGGGCTATTGTTACTGAGTTATCGCGGCTATGGTGGTAGTGAAGGCTCTCCTACAGAGCAAGGTTTATATCGGGATGGGCGTGCAGCAATTGATTTTTTGAAATCAAAAAACATCAAACCAGAATGCATGGTGTTATATGGTGTATCTATAGGCACGGGTGTTGCTGTGCAAATGGCAATAGAATATCCTGTGGGTGCTTTGATATTACAATCTAGTTTTACATCTCTTGTGGATCTGGGAAACAAGCATTACTTTATTTTGCCGATGAGTGTAATAATTAAAGATCGTTTTAATTCGTTGAGCAAGATTGACAAAGTTTTTGAGCCGAAATTATTTATCCATGGTAAAAAAGACTCTGTAATACCTTTTAGCCTAGGTCGTCAGTTGTTTGATAAAGCGCGATCACCAAAAAGATTGTTAGTTTACCCATTATCAGGCCATAATGATTTACCTGGTCTCTCTACTGATGTTATTCATTTTTTACAGCAGTATCGAGTTTGTCAGGGGTGGCAATAACGGAATTGTTTGCCACAAGAGCGGCATTGTCTTCCCTTACATAGTGGTAGGTTGGGGTGAGCCGTAGGCGAAGCGTGAGCGCTTCGCTCAGGACAGGCCACTGGCCGGGAAACAAAACCTGACCAACCAGGCTACGAGCTGCGCCTTTATTTTAATTTACTTCAACTAGACTATACGCAATATTTTTAGTTTGATTGCTTTTAATTACCTTCCAATTCAAAGGTAAATAATCCATCTCCAATTGTCGTTCGGTTTCGATATAAATTAATGTGCCTATTTTTATAGACTCATTTTCTATTAACCATTTAATCGCTCTAGGGATTAGATTTAAATTATAAGGCGGGTCTAAAAAAACAATATCAAATGGTTTATCTTTAAGTCGAATTGAATTGTTTGGGATTTTCCCTTGCAGTACCTGAACCGCATCAGCTTCTAATATATATTTATTTTTTCTAAGCGCGGCAATAATCTCTTTATCTTGATCCAACAGCACAACCGATTGTGCGCCACGCGATGATGCCTCAAAGCCAATGACGCCACTGCCTGCAAATAAATCCAAACACTTGGCACCTTTAATATAGGGGGCCAACCAATTAAATAAAGTTTCGCGAACACGGTCATGGGTGGGCCGTAGCGCTTCAATAGCAGGAAATTTAAGTATGCGTCCACGCCATCTGCCACCAATAATTCTAACTTGATTGCTTTTTGATATCATTATGATTATTTATACCAACAATAATTGTGTTTAATTTATTAAATTCAATATGATTTGCAAAAGCAGATTTAGCACTCTCTATAGTAACCTTTTTAATATGATCACTGTATGTGTTCAGAAAATCCAAAGGTAAATGATAAAACGCAATATTAATCACATTGGCAATAATGCCACTATTGGTCGAAATTTTAAGTGGAAAACTACCCTCGATGTTAAGCTTTGCAGCACGCAGTTGGTCCGCATTGGGACCATTCTGCAGATAGGTTTTTAAAATTTTATTAACTAAATCAACTGCTTGAGTTGTTTTAGCAGCGCGCGTTTGCAGCCAAATAATAAAAGGTCCCTTCGCGCTCAAGGGTTGAAATCCAGAATAAATACCATAAACTAAACCGTGTCGATTACGCACCTGATCAAACAACAGCGAAGTCATCGGTAATCCACCCAACACATGATTAGCCACCAATAAATTATAATAATCTTTATTTTGTCGAGTGATGCCATTTTCACCGATAATAATTGTGTTTTGAGTTATTGGCATCGGAACAAAAACCCGTTTATCGGAATTGGCTTGAGATGTCATTTTAATTTCAGGAGCTTTGCTTCCAGATGCCAATCTTGTCGTAATTGCTTCGGCCATATAATGCGCCTGCTTTTGGCTCAAATCACCCACCAAAACAATTTTAGCATTTTGGGCAACATAATATTTTTTATAAAACTGCGAAATCTCATCTCGTGTGATTTTATTAACTGAATCTAGTGAACCAGAAACCGGATGACCATAAGGTTGGGTTCCATACAAGCTTTTAAAAAAAGCATTTGACGCAACTTGATTTGGATCTTGTAAATTTTGTTTTATTCCATCTAGAATTTGTTGTTTTACTCGAGAGAATGATTTTAACGGAAAACTTGGATGCGTTAAAACATCCAGAAAAGTGCTCATTGCAGGGTCTAAATAATCTGTATGAACTACCGCTCGAACACCAATAACAGCCATATCACGATTAGCACTCGCAGCAAAATTTGCGCCCACGGCATCAAAGGCCTTAGCAATTTCAGTTGCAGTTTTAGTTTTTGTGCCTTCATTTAACATCATGGAAGTAAAAGAAGCCAGGCCTGCATTTGCACCATCATAAGAAGAACCCGCTGCAAAAACCACCGCCACATCAACCATAGGGATTTCAGGTCTTTTTACAAAGTAAACTTCTACATTATTTTTCGTTTTCCAGTTTAATATTTTAAAACCAGTAGAATTTGCAGCTTGTGCAAAGGCCGCGCCTGCAATAAAAATAGAGGCTGAAAAAATAGCTATAAAATTAACGAGTCTTTTCATTTATTTTACCCCTTGGGATTTAGCATTAGCAAGACTGGCGCCAGTCAATGGTTTTAACACTGCTGTCGTTAAACGTTTTGTTATTAAAAATTGTTTAGCGACTTGCTGAATTTGTGCGGGAGTCACACGGTTAATCGCATCAATATAATTCTCACCCAACTTCCAAGATAAACCAACCACTTCAGGTGTGCCCAAAATCATCGCTTGTTGTTGGAGAGAATCGCGGCTATAAATTTTTGCCGCCACCATTTGTGCTTTAACTCTTTTTAACTCATCCAAATCAATGGGTTGTGTTTGAAGTTGTTTGATCTGATTGATAATCGCACTTTCAATTTTATTGATCGAATTGCCTGGTGTCTGTATTGCAAATATCACAAACTGATTACTGTGCAGGTTAAATGGATCATACGAGACTCCAATCGAACTCAGTATTTGAAGTTTCCGCACCAAATCATTTTGCAAACGCGAACTTTGTGTGCCACCTAAAATGGTCGACAGCACATCCAACGCATACGGCTGCCATATAAATTTTGCGTTCGCTAGCGTCGGTGTTTGATAACCCATAATAAGAAGCGGTAATTTTGCCGGAATATTCACTTCGATACTGCTTTTACCCAACGAGCTTATTTCCGTGCGTGGCTTTAATTTTGGAACTGGTTTTGATGGAATCTTACCAAAGTATTTTTTAGCGAGTTTTAAAACCTGTTCGGGTTTCACATCACCAACCACAACCACAATCGCATTATTGGGCTGATACCAAGTACGGTACCAATCAATAACATTTTGATCCGTCATATTCATTAAATCGGTCATCCAACCAATTGTTTGATGATGATAAGGATTATTTATATTGGCCGCCGCAAGAAAACGTTCATAAGTAACCGATTGTGGATTATCATCCGTGCGCATACGGCGTTCTTCCATCACCACTTGAATCTCTTTGGTAAAATCTTTTTTCGTTAACAAAAGATTATGCATGCGGTCTGCTTCCAACATAAAACTTAAAGCCAATTGCCTTTTCGGCAGCAATTGATAATACATAGTGAAATCATTACCCGTCATCGCATTTTGTTGTCCACCAACACGGGAGACCATTTGATCTAATACTGTAGGACCATATTTTTGGGTACCACGAAACATCATATGCTCAACTACATGCGAGACACCGGTAATCCCATTATGCTCATAACTACCGCCGACCTTATACCAAATCGAAGAAATAACCACCGGCGAACGATGATCAGGTTTAACAATCAGCTTAAGCCCATTGTTTAATTGATACTCATAAACTGACGGTGCCGCGTATAAATTTGATGAAATAAAAGACAGCAGAAGCAGTAGCAGCGCATGTCGTAATAAGGTTCGCATAAAATTAACACCTCATGTGGTTATCGCACTTTGAACAGTGCTGCGATCAAAAAAGCATGATAGAATTCAGCCATTGTAACCCCATTACTAAGGATTTGCATAGATGTTCGGCTTTTCCAAACATAAAAAAACCCAAGATAAACAACCCGGTAAATCAGAACCAATCAAAGAGCCCAAACAGGGCTGGTTTAAGCGTCTCAGCCGTGGACTCAACCGAACACGATCAAATTTAGTCGACAATGTCTCAAATTTAGTCCTCGGCAAAAAAACCATCGACGATGAACTATTCGAAGATCTGGAAGCGGTATTACTCAAAGCTGATCTCGGCGTTGAAACGAGCACCACAATTTTAGAAAACTTGAGCGAACAGGTAAAACGCAAATCGTTAAATGATCCCGAAGCATTAGTCGCAGCATTAAAACAACAACTACTAAATATACTCGAACCCTGTGTTGCCCCACTAACACTCACAGCAAAGCCTTTTACCATATTAATGGTCGGTATCAATGGCGCTGGAAAAACCACCAGCATTGCCAAACTCGCGCATTATTTTCTGCAACAAAATAAACAAGTCATTCTTGCAGCAGGTGACACTTTCCGTGCCGCAGCCATTGAACAATTACAAGTCTGGGGAGACCGCAATAAAGTTCCTGTGATCGCTCAACACAGTGGCGCTGATAGTGCCTCGGTTATTTTTGATGCATTAACAGCGGCGAAAGCGCGACAATTTGACTTATTAATTGCAGATACTGCAGGTAGGTTGCATACCCAATCGCATTTAATGGAAGAGCTTGCAAAAATTAAACGGGTAATGAAAAAACTCGATGCCGATGCACCGCATGAAACCATGCTGGTGTTGGATGCAGGCATTGGCCAAAATGCATTATCCCAAGCACAACAATTTCATCAAGCCGTCGGAATTGACAGCATCACCATAACCAAGCTAGATGGTACCGCAAAAGGTGGTATAATTTTTGCCATTGATAATAAA
>CAXMUH010000119.1:0-25142 GCA_964196565.1 uncultured Legionellaceae bacterium
CAAATTTCTTAGCCGGAACGATTAAATAAGAAAAACTGCGTTGCTGATAAATAAGGTTATAATCCGCTTTAAATTCTGATGGCAAAGTAAAGCCACTGTATTGAATTCCTGTTGCGACTTGGCTAATTAATATTTCAGTCTCCAGCTGTTTAATAAACTGCTTTTGTGACATTCCACTGCCATAAACAAATTGATTAAAACGCTGCTCGGAAAAATGACCATTATCTTGAAACTGAGGTATGGTCATAATGACCTGTTGTACTTGCGCTTTATCAACATGAAAGCCATTTTTAATGGCCTCTTGGGTTAATGCAGCTTGGGCAATCAAGCGCTGCAATGCGATCGCTTTTATCTGCTTATTAACCTGAGTCGTTAGCGTGGTGCCTTTTGAGGAAACTTGTCTTTGTATTTGCGCGTAAAGCTGATTAACATCACTTTCGGTAATCTTCTTACCATCAACCACTGCTACCGTTTTACCTTTTGAACCGGGTCCACCCACGTAGGATTGAACTCCCCAAAAAACAAAAGCCAGACATACCACGGCAATAACGAGGCCCGCCACCCAACCTTTAATATTATCGTGCAGTTTTTGCAGCATAATCATCTTCCGCTTGTTTGTAGGTTAAAGTCAGACAGTATAATTTATTATCTAGGTGAACGGAAGGCAAGCGTGTAAATAGAGCCTAACCGAGATTTAAGCTTAAGAGCTGGTCCTTTAGTGATCAGTTCATGAATATTTTTTGATCAGATTTGCTTCTCAATGATGCTTAGCTGTGAAACTTTGCATAAGGCGCTATTGAAAATTCTGTTATTGGTGCTGACCTCACTAAAATACACAATTCTGCAAATCATTTTCTAACTTTCAGATAATGTTAATCTTTTGCCAGTACACTCGAACATTCGGCAAAACAACCAAACCAAAAGGTATGCGATAATGGGTAAACAGAAACAAACTTCGGAAGAGAAATTGAACTCGAGAAAACGAAACCGCACGCAGGAAAAATGCCCGCCAGCACCAACTTTAGGCCCTAGCACCCCTGAGCGTTTCACACCTCCACCTCCTCTACTAGATCTATCAGCAATTACACCTCTAGAGGAAAAGCAAAACTCTCTGTGTGCAGCCGCACTATTTCAAAACGCCAGCAAAAGGCAAAAAACAGGTGTAGAAAATGAATTGATAGGTGTAGAAAATAAATTGGAAGATTTCAAACTTGATGGTGAGTCAACCATGACAACGCCTCGAAGTTAGTCCAGTCGTTACAGACTCGTCATCCTGTGGCTTGACCGCGGGATGACGGAGCTTGTTATCGGTATTCCGTTGGCGTTTTACCAACGTGGCGCTTAAAAATTTTGCTAAGATGAGAGGCATCGGAAAAATACAGATAGGTCGAAATCTCGGTGACAGTTAAATCTGTATATTTTAATAGTTCTTTGGCACGAGCGATTCTTTCATCATCCAATAATTGTTGATAGCTAACACCCTGTTTTTTTAAGTGCCTACTGAGCGTACGTGAAGAACTGGCAAGCTGATTCGCCACTTGATCTAAGCTTGGAAATTCAGAATTGCAATCGTGCAAAAGATTTTTAATTCTTGTAACCAAATCATCTTCATTTCCCAATGTTGATAATTCATTTTCGCATTGTTTGTTTAATAGCTCGTATGTGGGCTGATGCGCACTTTTCAGTTTTCGATTCAAAAGACTAATTGGAAATTCTATTTGATTATAAGGCTGATCATATAGAAATTGCGCGCCAATAAATTCCTCGCCCACTTCACAATTGTCTGGTTTTTTAGAGGTAAAACTCAGTTTATCTTCTTTTGTTACTTCTCCAAGCAGTTGCTTTTTGGCTTTCAATATCACCAGCAACGTTAGCTCAAGTGTGAACTGTTCTGCATGTTCAAGATCACTTGTCGGAAAGACACGCAAAATACCTTTTTCATTTTCTTCGATAAACTTTAATGTCACTAGTCTGCCGCGCATACGATAAAATTTTAACACTACCTTTAGTACGAACCGGGCATTGATCACACACATGGATAATAGCCCTAACAAGCCATGTTGTGTTATTTCAACTTCATTAGCTAAATGCATACTGAGCTGATGCGCATCAACCTGTTCGAGCACTTGTTTCATAAAGGCTAAATACTGTGTTTTAGTAATGTGGCGATTTGTCTCTACAATACTGCTCTTATCAATGCCTGATCTTATTAGTAGAACATCAGGGTTTTGATTATAGTTTAGTCGCATATAATTAAGAATTGGCACCAAATAACTGCCCACTATTGCTTTTAAATCGTTGTTACTCACCTTTTTTCACCTGACTTGTTCAATATATACTTAATAATTCAATTGATTGGCATTATTATACCAAACAATTGTCGCGATTAAACCTGTCGCGTCACAACTGTCTTGCTAGACTGAGCAGCATTAAAAAATAAACATATCGGAGAAATTAAATGAAAAAAATTGCATTATTAAGTGTTCCTCTTTTAGCAGTAATTAGTTTTAGCGTGTTTGCACAGGCAAATCATGTTGACTATCCAGGGTTCAGCGATAATTTTACTGTAACGGTAGCTAACGGAATACCTGCATCAATTGAGAATCTAGGGCAAACTGGAACGATTTATCAAAACAAAATAAAGCCTTTTGGATGCAACCCTTCATCACAAGGTGGAACTTGCCTCTTTAGTATTACTGACAATGACACATGGGGTTCAAGTGGAACCGTATCATTTTTAATTGGTGATATGAGTAAAGTTGGCCCTTATTGCAATATTACAATTACTGATGGCGCACTGTTACCAGAAGCGACTATGTCAGCGTCTTGCATGAATGGTGCACAAGCCACGCAGCTGTTACACAATGATCATGCTTATCAATTTAATATTAATAAAACATGAGCGCTCGTAAGCACCCGCAGCCTGGTCAATAGATCCCTCGACTTCGCTCGGGACGACCCTCACGCTTCGCAGAGGGCAGGCTCGTGTCGGTTGGCCAGGTTTTTATTTTTGTCGCGGGTTCGAGTATCGTCATTCTATCAATGCAAATAAAAAAATACCCCACTACGTGGGGTATTTTTTAAAATACATGTGGACGGGATTACTCGCAGCCATCCTGGCTGCTCGCCCTTCGGGCCGTCGCAATGCAAGCATTGCTCCGTTCAAATTTTGCTATCCCTGCAAAATTTGTCGAACCCCCTTATTATATTTTTGTCGCGGGTTCGAGTATCGTCATTCTATCAATGCAAATAAAAAAATACCCCACTACGTGGGGTATTTTTTTATTTGAATATTGGCGGAGTGGACGGGACTCGAACCCGCGACCACCGGCGTGACAGGCCGGTATTCTAACCAGCTGAACTACCACTCCGCGCGAACTGATGGTGGGTGCTGAGGGGATCGAACCCCCGACATTCGCCTTGTAAGGGCGACGCTCTCCCAGCTGAGCTAAGCACCCATCTTTAATTGTCTAATCTTAAGTAAGTTGCTACTAAGCTTCGCGCCTGTTGACCTGTAGGTCAACCAGATTAAAGCCTTTAGCCATAAAACTATCCTGCTAAAAGCAAATCGCCCCAGTGCTGACTAGGGCGATCAAGATAGCTTATATAATCAATTTTTTCAAGCGGTATTACTATTGACGGCATCTTTAAGTTTTTTTCCTGCCTTAAATTTAGCCACAATTGAGGCGGCTATTTGAATCTCTTCACCTGTTTGCGGATTACGACCGGTACGAGCAGCTCGAGCGCTTGTTGACCATGTGCCAAAACCAACTAAAACAACCTCTTTGCCTTCCTTCAATTGCATAGTCACTGCATCAGTAAATGCATTTAAAGCACGCTCAGCTGCAGCCTTGGAAATACCCGCTGAATCGGCCATTAAATCGATCATTTCTTGTTTATTCATAGCTTCCCTCTTTGTTGAAAATAATTGCAGTATAAATACAAGCGTGGGTTGCCATGAACCCAAACCCTCCATGTTACTGAATTTATACCAACACACTAAAGATGCTGTCAAGGTAACTGAGTGCATACAAAAAAGATTGGGTTGTATGTGCTCAGATTCATTATTATCTGCTCTAGAACCTACTCCAGCTTTAATAATGAGCTAAGTAAAATGCTGGTATTTATTTTGAACCACCAACAGTAATCGCGTCAATTTTAAGCGTAGGCTGTCCAACCCCAACGGGAACAGTTTGACCATCTTTCCCACAGGTGCCGATGCCTTGATCGAACGCTAAATTATTGCCCACCATTGAAACCTGATTTAATGCATCGGGTCCATTGCCAATTATGGTCGCGCCTTTTACCGGTCTTGTGACCTTACCATCTTCAATTAAATAGGCTTCACTCATGGAGAATACAAATTTACCGGATGTGATGTCCACTTGACCACCGGAAAAATCAACAGCATAAAGGCCATTTTTCACCGATCGAATAATTTCCTCAGGATCACTTTGCCCTGGCAACATATAAGTATTTGTCATCCGCGGTAATGGACGATACGCATAAGATTCACGTCGACCATTCCCAGTTGAAGTGCCACCCATTAATTTTGCATTATGTTTATCCATCATATAATTTTTAAGAATACCATTCTCAATTAAAACGGTTTTCTGTGTCGCGCTACCCTCATCGTCAACCGTCAAAGAACCACGTCTGCCAGAAATCGTCCCATCATCAACAATAGTACAAAGCTTGGATGCAACTTGTTGCCCCATCTTTCCAGAAAAAGCTGAACTGCCTTTGCGATTAAAATCACCCTCTAAACCATGACCAACTGCCTCATGCAATAAAACAGCGGGCCAACCCGGGCCCAACACCACCGGCATAAAACCCGCTGGTGCGGCTTCTGCTTGTAAGCTGATTAGCGCTTGTCTTACAGCCTCACCTGCATAATGCTTAAGCATATTATCACTTAAAAAGATTTGATAACCGTTACGCCCGCCACCACCACTTGAGCCTTTTTCTCGTCTTCCATTTTCTTCTACAACAACGGAAACCCGCAAACTAACCAGAGGCCTAACATCGACAACAAATTCACCGTCACTGTTTATCATCATGACAACATCATACTCACCTGATAGCGATACAAAAACTTGAGCCACACGTGGATCCAATGCGCGCGCATAACCTTCCACTTGATGTAATAACAATACTTTTTTCTCATCACTTAGTGAATGCAGAGGGTTTAATGCAGGATATAAAGAAGGCATAGGCTTGGCACCATCTAAACGAATGTCTTTATTTTCTCCCGCGGATGCAATGCTCTTTGCGGTATTTGCAGCATTTAATAATGCTTTTTTATCAATGCCATCAGCAAAAGCAAATCCTGATTTTTCTCCACTAATAACCCGCAAGCCAAAGCCACGATCGATTGCAAAATGTCCAGCTTTAACAATTCCATCTTCAAGCGACCAATTTTCTTCATGAGTACACTGCAAATATAAGTCCGCAGAATCTACAGATTTCCCCATGGCACGACCCACCACAGTTTCCAAAATATTTATGTCTAATTCAGCAGGATCTAAAAGTAATTCATTAGCTGTTTTAATGCGTTTGTTCATTCGGTTTTCCAATTTTTTTATGATAATGAGAATGCTTGTGTTTATGCTTATATTTATGTTTGGCTGCAGTGATGGTCGGCTCACTCATTGAGCCTTGCACATGATATTCATGTGCTGCAACTTCCCCAATTTTAGACGCTAAAACTTTATTAATTACCCAGGTCAAAGCACCTGCCACAGGCCCACCCGCTAGCCCAACAATTAAAGGAATGCTTGAAGTCACATTGGGCACCACGTTCATGGTTAGATCATATTGTTTTTTTGCAAAATTAATCGCACCATTAATGCTAACCCAGGCGATAGGACCAGCAAGCTCAACATTTTCAGTTTGACCCACACCATCTTTAACCGTCAATTCGCCTTTTAAACTGGTAAATTCAAAGCCTTTGGTACCTAAATGAGTAAAACCCGTTATTAAGTTTTGTGGTAATGACTGCAAACTTAATAGATTTAATAGACGCCCCAATCCAATTTTAGATTCAGCCTTATGAGACAATTTAACAATACGGCCATTAGAATAATTAAAAGAAATATGTCCAGTTAAATGCTCCAAAGCAATATGGTAAGGTGCTCCTTTCCAATCTAGCGAAAATGTCGTTTCACCGTAACCATCTGCCACGGTCTTAGCAATGCCCCAAGTTTTTAGAAATCCCCCTAAATCATAAGAAGAAAAATATCCATACAAATCGGTAAGACATTTTTTACCGGCGCCAACACAAGTCCAACTGCCTTTTGCTTGAATCGTATAATTCAAACTGTCAATTTTAAACTTATCTATTGCAACTCCTGATTTAATTTTTCGGAGTGATAAATTCACTTTGCCTAAATCTTTGTGATTAAACTGACAGCTCTGACAGGAAAAATTAATGGCTGGTATTTCTCTTGGATCTAAGCTTTTACGCCAACTTTTTAAGTCATTGCTGTATTTTTTATTTAGGGCAAGATTGAATTTTGTAAAATTTATTTGCCAAGGTTGGACTGAGTGGTTGGGAATAACGATATTACCATAGAGCTTTTTGTTTTCAATATTGATTAGCCATCCACGCTTATGCGGCAATATATTTAAATACGTATTGCCATAGGCTTGATTAAATAAATTGACGCTACGGACTTCTATTTCTAATTTACGCAATTGTAGAGCAGCATTTTTGTTGGCCTTTTTTTGCTGTAAGCGCGACAAGTAGGGGCCCATAAATTTCGACCACTGATCCCAATTAAATTGTGGCAAATAGCCATCAACTAATAGACCCGGTTGAGTTTGTGCCGATGCATCCCCCGCCCCCAATTTAAGTTCACCAGAAAGTAGTTTGGCAGTGTCAGTCCCATACTGGTAATCTGCATAATAAGATAATAAGTTTTTATATTGCATATTAAGGGTAAATCTTTTGCGACTATCAAACACCATTTGCAATGAAAATGGATGTGATGCGCTCAAAGCCTTTGAATAGGGAAAAGGCAGGCTTAAACTTAAACCCGATAAATCAGAATCCAAGGATAAACTACCGCTCAGGCCTTTGGTGCCATCACTTACCTTGAGCTGACCTTTATAATTAATAGAGCCTTTTGCATAAGATAATATCGGCAAATCAAGGGCGTGATCAAGCTTCCGGGCGCCGATTTTACCCGAAAGCGCAAAGGATAATATTGGTGGACCCGTTACATCTGGTACAGTCGTTATCGAAGTACTAAACGGATCACCAAAAAGGTTAGCTGTCAGTGTGTTTGATGTCATCACCTCATTATGAAATTGAATCTGGCCATTTAGCTTTGTAAACTTTAAAAGCTTCGACATCATTTGTACTTTATTATTCTCAAAATTGACCTTACCTTTAACATCCGCGTGAACATTATCTTCTTTAAGGTTCTTTTTAAAGGTTAATTGAAACCCAATGTCACCACCACCTTGCCAATCTTTCGCAACCTTGCCAATATCAAGTGGGCTTTGCATCAAAAAATTAATACCCGTTTGCATGGGCACTTTTGTATTAACAAATAATGACAAAACAGGATGAGACAAATCAGGAATTTTTGCCTGGATATGATCTATGTGATTGCCAACAGAATAAGCATCATGACTCATAACCGTCATCGCATTATTATTAAATTCCAAAATTCCATTAAAGTTTTTCACGCTTGGCCACTCTGGCGCATAGTGAAAACCCAAATCCGCAACATGCATGCGAACATGAAGATCTGGTTTGTGATCCTCTTCACCCAACGGCCCTTTAATGCGAACCTCGCCCCCTGTCACGGACCCACCATGAAAAGCGCCTCTCAACCAATCATGCAATTTATGTGAAATTCCTCGCAGTGGAACATAACCCGATAAATCACCTGCATTTTTCGCACTAAACTTACCTTGGAGGTTCAACTGTGAACTCGCCGATGGCGCTTGCAATAAGCTTAATTTCCCCTGAAAAATTAAGTTGTCATTGTTTAAATTAATTTCTGGCATTTGCCACAGCCAACCACGAGCCTCTGACCAACTCCAAATCAATTTAGTTTTCAGATCACAAAA
The DNA here is from genome assembly GCA_964196565.1 of uncultured Legionellaceae bacterium. Lineage (GTDB taxonomy): Bacteria > Pseudomonadota > Gammaproteobacteria > Coxiellales > Coxiellaceae > 2-12-FULL-42-15. The sequence goes on from CAXMUH010000119.1 coordinate 8,083, forward strand.
TTTAAAAGGTTCAGAAAAAAGATAAGGATAATTTACTTTAACATGTTGGCTATTTATTAAAACTTCACCTTGGTTTTGGTTTAATAGCAGCTTCCCTGAAAGATTATTTACGCCAGGGTATTTTTGATGAGCGTTGATATTTAATTTTGAGAAATTGCTCGACAGCGTAAAATGATTATTTCCTACTTGATAACTAAAATCCAGCTTCGAAAGCAAGCCTTGTGGCACCAACTGATGATCCAACTCTTTTATGCGTTGATCCCAAAATCCTGCCAATTTAGCCGTATCTTTTAATGTATTAAGCGAGATATTATCTAAATTAAATTGGTAATATGGATGGTTGGCAACAAGCTTATATTGCAATGCCAATTTGTGTGTTTTTAGCGGCTGTTTATCTGAAGCCATTTTTAACTGATCAAAAATTAATTTCCAACCATTCGCTTGCTTGTCCAAAAAGAAGTTCGTTGAAAGCTTTTTTAATTTGAAATCAAATTTTGAATGATTATCTTGAATTTTTATATTGGAACCACGAAGCTTTCCCGTTAACTCAGTCAAATGCCCCAAGGCCACAGTTCCCCAAACTTTTGAGCTCAGGTCTCCCAAAGATACCGTCATTGGATTTGGCAATACTGAAACAAGCACCTGATTTACCCAGGGTTGAAGCGAAAGATGCGGTATATTTAAATAAAAATCCGCCCCAAATGAACCTGGGCCATTGTCCACAACCGTTGGTTTGATCACAAAACGAAACGGTTGGCCTTTATGGTTAGCTTTAATCTTACCCACGCCGACGATCTCACGTTGACCTCTTCTATTTCGCATTTGTATTTTAAGTGCTTTAAGCTCGATTTTTTGACCATGGTAAAACGTTAACTCTGCATTCACATGACTGATCGATACATTTGATTGCGTTGCCAGCCAGTAAAAAAAATCTTTCACATTGCCAAAGTTTGAGGGTTGAGCATCATCCACATTACCGACACCTAATATTTTCCAGCTTTTATCTGCTTGCTCTTTAAGATTGACCCGCGCTCCATCTAACATTAAATGGCTGGGTAAAATCTGAAAGTGCAGCAAACTATGCCAAAGATCAACTCCTATGCTCAAACGATGTACATTTAACACGCCGCGTTTATCAGCATCACCCTCTATGGATACATTTTGAACTATTATTAATGGCTCTAAACCAGACCATTTCAACATAAATTTTTGGATATGAACGGGGTGTTTTAAAATGTTAGCGGTGATATGCTCAACAAATGTTTTGCTATAGCCAGCCAGTGGAGACAGCATACGAGCCGTGGTTAACGTCACTGCTACAAGAATAATCAAAATTGAAATAGTTATTGCAGCTTTTCTTAGGCAGCTCCAAGCTAAACGCTGTAGCATTGTTTCGTCGCCCCCAAGGAACTAATCATTTTTTGAACAGAATGCATCGCGACCCTACCCTTCATTCGATATGTGGATTTAAAGAATATCGTTCAAATACTATTTTATCCGAAACCGACGCTGATAATCCTTTAATAGTAACGACACCCATGGCCAACAAAGTGTGGTTGTTAACACCGGTAACCAATAAACCCACATAGAAGATGATACATTGTTATGCGCAGTGATCCAATACTGCACAGACAAATAAATGACCTCGATCGTCATCACTAAGAGCAACTTTTGACCAGATGACATGCCTCGCAAGGCTAAATTGAATTTCAAAACAAAAAATGCAAACAGTGTAAAAAAAAGTGCATGCAAACCCAGCACGCTGCCAGTTAGCAAATCCATCAACAAACCCACAATCCAAGCCGTAGCAATGCCTACCCGATGAGGCAAAACCACCATCCAATACATTAGGATCAATAGTACCCAGGCGGGGCGATACCACTCTGCCCAACTCGGCAGCGGTAATATGGTCAAAAGTAGGCCGGCTAATAAGCTACCACCAATAATTACTGTGCCTTTAAACGCCCCATGTTGCCTTATCATTTTGACAGTCCTGCCTTCAATTGTTGCTGCACTGATTTTGCTAAGGTTACATTATTAGGCCAAGCCAACAACACTTGCTGGGTGCGATCTAAATGCGCCAATGGCTTTAAACTCACTTTTACAAAATCCGCACCGGGGATATTGCTGATCTGTACAACCTTCCCGACAGGATAACCTACTGGATAACGTTGCCCAAAGCCCGAAGTCACTAATAAATCACCCTCACGAATGTCGGTGGTCTTTGACACATTCACCAACGCCAATCGACCATCACTGCCCTGACCAATCGCAACAGCACGCACCCCATTGCGATAATTTTGCACAGGGATGGCGCTTCGCGTATCGGTAAGCAACAATACTCTGCTGGTCAGTGGCCCAAGATTCACCACCTGTCCGATAACACCATAAGCATCTAAAACCGGCTGTCCGACATAAATACCATCTTTAAGTCCTTTATTGATAATCAATAGTTCTAAATTTGGATTTAAATCGACGGCAAGCAACTCAGCGACAACAACTTTACCACCCACATGAGATGAAGATTGCAGCAGCTCTCGCAACTCAACATTTTCTTTTTCTAGTGCTAATAATTTTTGCAGTCTGGATTGAAGCAAAAACTCATGTGCACGCAAACGTGCATTCTCTGAAAGCAAACTGTGCTCTGTACTTAGACTGGTTACCAACCAACTGGCCATTTTAATCGGGGTATTCACCGCATATTGAATTGGCAGCACAATAAGATTCATATAAGAGCGAACTGTTTGCAAAAACGGCACTTGACTACGACCGAGAACCATCAACATCAATGAAAGCAAAATAAAAATAAAAGTCCGCACACCGAGTAACGGACCTTTGGAAAATATCGTTTTGATCGAAGTTCCTCCCTAAACGCGGCTCAGTAATCGACCTTTTTTATTCGTCACGTGATAAGAAATCCCCACCAACCACTCGCATCAATTCCAATGCACGACCGCCACCTCGAGCAACGCAAGTCAAAGGATCATCAGCGACAATAACTGGAAGACCTGTTTCTTCCATCAATAAACGATCGATATCCTTTAATAACGCACCACCACCCGTTAATACCATACCGCGCTCGGCAATATCTGAAGCAAGTTCTGGTGGAGCTTGCTCTAGAGCTGCTCTAACTGCACCAACAATACCTGACAATGGTTCTTGTAATGCTTCTAAGATTTCATTGCTATTTAATGTGAAGCTGCGTGGAACACCTTCAGAAAGATTACGTCCACGAACCTCAATCTCCTTAACATTGCTGCTAGGAAAAGCGGCGCCAATTTCTTGTTTAATGCGTTCTGCTGTGGTTTCACCAATTAAACTGCCGTAATTTCGGCGCACATAACTGATAATCGCCTCATCAAAGCGATCGCCACCAATGCGAACCGATTCAGCATAAACAATACCGTTCAGTGAGATGATCGCAACCTCAGTGGTGCCTCCACCAATATCCACAACCATGGAACCCGTCGCTTCTTCTACCGGTAAACCTGCACCCATCGCAGCAGCCATCGGTTCTTCGATCAAATATACTTCACGAGCACCTGCTCCCAATGCGGATTCTTTGATTGCGCGACGCTCAACTTGGGTAGAACCACAAGGCACGCAAATGAGTACGCGTGGGCTCGGGCCTAAAAATAATCGCTTAAGTGACTTTGAATTATGCACTTTGTGAATAAAATATTGCAGCATTTTTTCAGTGACATGAAAATCAGCAATGACGCCATCTTTTAAGGGGCGAATGGCAACGATATTACCAGGGGTACGGCCTAACATCCGTTTCGCATCTACACCCACTGCAGCCACAGTATCTTGACGACGCGCATCTTTACGAACCGCAACAACCGAGGGTTCATTTAATACAATTCCACCCTGCCCTGATGCATCCGATACATAAATTAAAGTATTTGCTGTGCCTAAATCAATTGAAATGTCATTAGAGAAGTACCCTTTGATTCTTTTCAACATCCTATATCATCCTGTATTTTTTGATTGTCTCATGAAAACGTTAACTTTAACTGAATTTGTCACCGCAGTCGAGCAGCCCATTCATATTATATTGACAAAAGTGATCTGTTCTCATGTATAATTGCCGTCTCTAATTAGTCACAACTTAATCAGGTAAGTATATGAATCTTGGTCCAGATGATATCAAAAAAATTGCCCACCTTGCCCGACTTGCACTCAACGAAGACGATATGGCGCCTTTGTGTAAAGATCTCACTAATATTCTTCATTTGGTCGAAGAAATGAACAAGGCGGATACCAGTCAGATTGAGCCCATGGCTCATCCTTTTGATGAAAAACAACCATTGCGCCAAGATCGCGTTACCGAAGAAAACCAACGTCAATTGTTTCAAAGTATCGCACCCGAAATCGAAAACGGTCTTTACATCGTTCCACAAGTTATTGATAGTGAATAAAACTCATGCACAACAAAACCATTAGTGAATTAAAAGACGCGCTACAAAAAAAACAAATCTCCAGCGTTGAACTCACGACACATTTTCTAAATCGAATCGAATTACTTAATCCAAGCTTAAATTGCTATATCACTGTCGACCGTGAAAAGGCACTTGAACAAGCAAAAGCCGCCGATGCGCGTATTAGCAATAACCAAGCCCTTAGTTTAACCGGAATCCCCATTACACAAAAAGATATTTTTTGCACAAAAGGAATCAAAACCAGCTGTGGCTCAAAAATGCTGGATAATTTTATTTCCCCCTATGACGCAACGGTTGTTAGCAAATTTAATACAGCAGGTGCAGTCATGCTCGGCAAATCAAATATGGATGAATTTGCCATGGGCTCATCCAATGAAAATAGTTTTTACGGCCCAGTTAAAAACCCATGGAATACCGATACCATTCCTGGAGGATCATCCGGCGGTTCGGCTGCCGCGGTTGCCGCGCGCTTAACGCCAGGTGCTACCGGCACCGATACCGGCGGATCCATTCGTCAACCGGCAGCACTCAGTGGAATAACCGGATTAAAACCAACCTATGGTCGTGTCTCTCGTTTTGGCATGATTGCCTTTGCCTCAAGTTTAGATCAAGGTGGCCCAATGGCGCGAAGTGCCGAAGACGCCGCATTGATGTTAAATGTAATGGCGGGGCACGACCCCAATGATTCCACTTCGATTAAACATGCGGTGCCAGATTATACCGCTTCATTAAATGACAGCATCAAAGGCCTCAAAGTTGGCTTACCCAAAGAATACTTTGATAAAAATTTAAACCCAGAAATCGCCAGCGCCATTGATGCGGTGCGTAAAACACTCGAAAGCCAAGGTGCACTTTTTTCTGAAATCAGCTTACCTCACACGCACTATGCGGTACCTGCTTATTATGTAATCGCGCCAGCGGAATGTTCGTCTAACTTGGCGCGCTATGATGGCGTGCGTTTTGGTTATCGCTGCGAAAATCCAAAAGATTTGATGGATTTATATGAACGCTCACGCAGCGAAGCATTTGGTGCTGAAGTCAAACGCCGTATTCTAGTTGGTACTTACGTGTTATCAGCTGGATATTACGACGCTTATTATTTGCAAGCACAAAAAATTCGCCGCCTAATCCGCAATGATTTTATTGAAGCCTATAAAAAGGTGGATGTTATTTTAGCGCCGACCGCGCCCAGCGTTGCCTTTAAAATTGGTGAAGTACAAGATCCAGTGGCCATGTACTTATCTGACATTTATACCATTGCCACCAACTTAGCAGGACTTCCAGGATTATCGATGCCAGCAGGATTCGCCAATAATTTACCCATTGGCGCACAATTAATTGGTAATTATTTTGATGAAGCGCGAATTTTAAATGTCGCGCACCAGTATCAACAACAAACCGACTGGCATTTGCAACAACCCGAACTAAACGACAAGCTTTGAGGTATTAAAGAGATGGAATGGGAAACAGTAATCGGCATAGAAGTTCATGTGCGATTAAAAACACAATCAAAAATATTCTCCGGTGCCGCTACGGCTTATGGCGCAAAAGCGAACACTCAAGCTTGCAGTGTGGATTTAGCTTTTCCAGGCGTATTGCCGGTTTTAAATAAAGATACCGTTGCTCTCGCCGTGCGCTTTGGCGCGGCAATTGATGCCAACATCGCACAGCTTTCCGTGTTTGCCCGCAAAAATTATTTTTATCCAGATCTGCCTAAAGGTTATCAAATCAGTCAATTTGAACATCCCATTGTAGGCAAAGGTCATCTAAATATTCGGCTTGAAGATGGAAGCAGCAAAGACATTGGCATCACTCGTGCACATTTAGAAGAAGATGCAGGTAAATCAATGCATGAAAACATGAATGGCTCCACCGGTATTGATTTAAACCGCGCGGGCATCCCACTGCTAGAAATCGTTTCAGAACCCGATATACGTTCAAGTGCAGAGGCGATCGCCTATTTAAAAATGCTGCATAATCTCGTGCGCTATATCGACATTTGTGATGGCAATATGCAAGAAGGTTCTTTTAAAGCGGATATTAATATTTCACTGCGCCCCAAAGGCCAAGCTGAACTTGGCACCCGAGCTGAAATTAAAAACCTAAACTCATTTCGTTTTATCGAAAAAGCCATTGCCTTTGAGTTTGAACGTCAAAAAGAAATCTTAGAGGGCGGTGGAAGAGTCATTCAAGAAACGCGCCTATACAATCCAGATAAAGACGAAACGCGCTCGATGCGCAGCAAAGAAGAAGCCAATGATTATCGTTATTTCCCCGACCCTGACCTGTTGCCGGTTGAAATAAGTAAACAATATATCGAAGATATTAGAAAACAATTACCCGAATTACCCTGGGATAGATGCAATCGGTTTAAAAAGGATTATGGTTTAAAGGAACATGATGCCGAAATGCTAACCCATGATCTTGATACAGCGCTTTATTTTGAAACTGCCGTAAAAGTTGACGAAAAGATCTCACCGAAAATGGTCGCCAACTGGATTAATGGCGATTTGACCGCAATCCTTAACAAAGAAAATAAATCCATTAACGAAGCACCCGTTACAGCTTTGAAGCTAGGCGAACTGTTATTGCGCGTCAGTGATCAAACTATTTCTCGTGATATTGCCAAAAAAGTATTTGAAGCGATGTGGCAAGGGGAAGGCAGCGCTGACGAAATTATCGAAAAACAAGGCTTAAAACAAATCAGCGACAGTGGTGCGATTGAAAAAATTGTCGATGAAGTGATTCAAAATAACCCCACTCAAGTCGAACAATTCCGCGCTGGCAAAGAAAAATTAATCGCTTTTTTTGTTGGCCAAGTAATGAAAGTCAGCAAAGGCAAAGCCAATCCAGCGGCCGTTAATGAGCTACTGCTTAAAAAATTAAAATTATAGCGGTTGAAGTAATCTCACCAAGTTATGCAAAATATCTAATTATTTTAAAAACAACAGTAAGCGGTGTTTGAAGTACATGTAGTTAAAACACCGCTTACGATTCAGAATATTTTAAGCAACAAGGACACGCTACGCGTGAACCAAGGTTTGGAAGGGGTTTGCACCCCTCCCAAACCCGCGCACTAAGATGCCTTTGATTTGTAAAATCAAAGGGTGCGCTCCTACCGCCCTGAAGGGCGGGGTCTCAAACCGAAAAGGTATATGATAAAGCAGCCAAGATTGCTGTTTTTAAATTGGTCAGCTCAATCTTAGCTGCAGCCTCAAATAGTTATTGAGGATAGTAAGTGGAGGTAGCACAACGTGGTGATGCTTCCCCTTCCCTCATCGGTGGTGCAGATGGTGGAGGTATAGAATTCAATGTAAATAATGAATTATAACCTTCAGAACCTTCTGGCGTTGGTATTGATCTGTTATGTTTCATTAATAGTAAGATTCCAATACCAGCCAATACTAGACCAACAGGGCCTAGAGTAAAGGTTAATGCAGCCGATAAAAAGCCTGTAGCAACAATCGATAAAATACTGACATTTACACAGGTCGCAAGTCCAGCAGACAAGAGCATACGTCCAACTAATTGTCTATCAAATGATGCAGATGACGTTGGCATAGCAACAAAAACAGGCTGCACAGGCTCCGGTTTAACAAAGTGGGCTTTTAATAGTCCCATTTGTTGGTCAGAAAACTCAAGTGGAAGAACCAGGTTTCCTATAAGTTCCTCTCCATGTCTTCCAGCCAAAGTATCAGACATAATTGACATTAAATTGTGATCAAAGACACCGACTCGTTTTGTTAAACAGAAAAAAAGACTTTGAATTTCTTGTCCTTGCAAAAAGCATTGCTTAAAATCAGGATTAAGTGGATTCAGCGCGGTTGCAAAATAAAGTCTTGCACAAACAATCTGGTTTTTTGTCGCGCCTGAAATCTTTATGCTGTTTAACTCGTTAAACACCTCACGGTAAATATCATTATTGCTATCATTATTCAGCGTCGCAAACCAAAGTAATGTATCAATATGTTGTTGACTTCCAGGTTCACACAGCTTGGTGATTTTTCTCCACTGTGCAACTAAAAACTCCCTGGGCGCACGATTTTCGAGTGGATTTGCCTCATAATTATCATTAACAAATCGCGTATAGGCCATCAAGTAATTCACTAACCTTGGGGAAATGCCAAATGATTTACCACTCCGTTGTAATAAGGTTTTCCTTGTCGACTCCATTGCCCTAAGCGATTGCAATGTCTGATGGTCAACATCGAGATGTCGATTATCCAGCTCTTCTTCAATATGACGAGAAATTAATCCTGATACAATATCGTAATTAGAATGAAGCTTATTTCCTAATGTAAGCTTACAGACCTTAATTAATAGCTGCGGATCAACATTTATATTACCGCGATTCATCGCTTGTAAATAACTAGACACCGCTTGATCGATGCTGCCATTTTTAAGTAATGTTTGTGCTACACGGATCATATCTGCATAACCCAATGGCTTTAGCAGAATATTTTCCACATCACCACCTTTTTTATATTCAAGGTCGTCCGTTTGATTAAAGGCTATTGGAGCTTCTCTGGCTTGATTTTCATTATAGCCTTTTTTTAACGCGCAATGCTGGATAATACTTTGAAACAATGGATAGCGCTGGAATAAGTCTTGCAACATTTTACTCTTATTGAGTTCTGAAAGCGTATCCTCAGCTCTTGCAATTAAAGTCAGCGCCAATGAAGATAAAATTAAGTTGATTGCACCTATTTTGCGTTGATCTCTCGACTCAAGCATGGCTAGAATTTTAATTAAGTCAGTTGCAGTAAAGTCATCACACTTTAAGCTATCACCAGACCACAAAAAACCAACCTCTTTATCGATGAGAAAAGGATGGTTTGATGCGACAAATGCCATGCGGTTATCTTTTCTGAGACTGTTTAAAAAGCCGATAAGCGTAGCACGGTCAGTTTCTGCAGATCCCAATCTAAAATCATTATAATTATGTCTGGTTACAAGCGTATTACATTCATCGGTAGTAATATCAAACAAGCGTAGAAATGTGGCAAGTGCTCTAGTTGATTTTTTTGCACTTTCAAATAGCGTTGCTCGTAGAGTTCGCTGATTATCTTGGTTTAACTTTCGGTAAAAGGGACCAAATAATTTGTCATTAGCAATGTATCTTGTAATCGCGCATTTATCATTTTCAATAAGTTTATTCCATCGAAAAGATAAAAGTAGGTACGATGATTTGGCCAGTCTATTTAAGCCTAACTCAGAAATTTTCGCTAGATTAAATTTTGAATCATCGTAAAGTAGGTAATAATTATTCATTGCGATTCTGCAGAATTCTTCTAAAGACATTCCACTCTTATCCGTAAACTCTTCATACTGCTTATCTGCAAACCTGAGGCTTAAGAAAAAATTAAGCCAATGTCGAAGTTTTTGGCTTGCTCGAATTCTAGTTGCCACTTCTTTATATGTAACTTTTGTGCCTAAGTTTGGATTGTACTGCCCTGTTTCAAGTAGCCCATAGCTGTGCTTACTCGAACTTGCGCGATAACCCGCTTTAGATTCTTTCGCTTCTGCGTTTGCTACATTTGCTGGAATATTGGGAGTGATTACAACTGTACCTGGCGTATTATTTCTCATATTAATTTCCTCTATGTTTTAGTCTTGATTACTATGGTATAGATCTTCTAAGTTGAGAAAAATAAGCAAATAGAATCACACTGTTTCTTTTAGCATTCCATTTACGCATGTTGAAGATAAAATGATATAAAACAATGATCTATATGCCTAGTTATTTGACGAGTAGTGTGCTGGATTACCGCGGCACCCAACTACATGTAGTTAAAGGGTCGCTTACTCTCACCAAGTTATGCAAAATATCTAATTATTTTAAAAACAACATGTTACGTCACAAAAAGGCTGGGCCGGGTGTCGCATAACTTTTGGATAACCTAAAACCTATCTCTTTTGTGGGAAATTCGCTGTCATTGATTAGAGATTTTCCAGAAGACGTTAAAAGAGCTATAGGATATCAGCTTGATCGTGTGCAACGTGGTTATGATCCGGATAACTGGAAGCCGATGAAAACGATAGGCGCTGGCGTAAGAGAAATTAGAGTACGTGATAAGTCAGGTGCATTTCGGGTGATTTATATCGTGCAGCATGGTGAGTAAGTATTTGTGCTCCATGCATTTCAGAAAAAAACTGAGAAAACAGCGAAGCAAGATTTAGATCTTGCAAAAACAAGACATCGTACTTTAACTACTTAAAAAGGAATGTGGCATGAAAAATCAAAAATACGAGAGTGTCTGGGATGCCATTGAAAATACCAAAGCCCAAGCTGCAAGCATGAAGGCTAGATCTGAACTTATGATTGCTTTACGCGATATAATTGAGCGCATGGAAGGGACGCAAACTGAGGCCGCCAAAAAATTAGGTGTCACCCAGCCACGTTTAAATGATCTTTTGCGTGGACGCATTGATCGTTTTAGTTTAGATGCTCTGTTTGATTTGGCTGTGCGAGCTGGTTTAGAGGTGCACTTAACGTTAAAGGCTGCATGAATTTTTGCGATGGCGTCACAAACAGTGAGACCGGCTCTGGCAAAACAGGCAATTTCTCAAAATGATTTTGCATGATTTGCCAGAGCCGGTCCGAAATCCTCTAACTATTACTCGGTACGTTTTCTTTTTCATCTTGTGGTTGCAGAGCACAAGCAGAAGTATTAAACACGCTGCAGTGAAAAAAATTATTGACTCTCACCTTTCGCATATTCGTTTGTATTGGCTTATATCGCGCCTCTATTCGCGCTGCAATAGAAGGTGAAAATTTGCGAGCAAAAACTTTAACAGCATTACTCGATGGCAATATTTTCGAAAATGAAGCATCATCCAGTTGAAGAAATCTTTCTAAAATTTGCTTTTGATACGGCGCTGGAAGCTTACTTAATATGCTAATCAACTCTCTATCGTTAGGGATATGGCGGGTAAAATCAGCATCCGTTGCGAGGAATTTTTCAACAAGTCCATGAGCATGAGCACTGTTGTATAAAGCGATATTGCCGAGCAATGTTTGTTTATCTGGAAATATTCTATCAAACGTACTTTGATCAGAGACAATTCGATCAATTAACTGGATTTGCCAAGCTGGAAATTCGTTGTGTAACGCTCTAAAATCTCTTTCATTTGTAAAAATATGAGTAAAAAATCCTGCGTTAGTTAACAAAGCAGGTAAAATGCTGGATTGCAAATTTCGCAACTGAGGGTTATGCAAAAGCCAAGACAGCGTATAACGTTTAATAAAAACCTTCTTCATGAGATAATCAAAGTTAATAATAAGCTTTATCGATGTATCTGTATGTGATGAGTGTTGGCTTAAAAAATCAGAGTAAACCTTTTGTAAAGTTTCTTCGCGGGGGCTTACACGATCTAAGTAAAATTCAATTTTCTCAAAATCTAGAAACAAAACACCCTTCATAAAATCAGTGTTCTGGATAAAAAAATCAGTTATGTTTAGATCCTCAAACATAACATACTCTAGTACGATTTTTTGTAAATCAGGAATTAACTGGCTAAATATTGGATCTGGTTCTGTTAATGATCGCATTTTACTTCTCTCTTTTGGGTTACTTATTCTCTAATACATTAAGTAATTATACTGCAGTATAGTTAAGATAATATTAAAACCACCAACTAAAAGATTTTTAAAATGGAATAATTTTATCTGCTTGTTTTATTTGATTTTTTATAACAAAAAAAGCAAGCCACAGCTGCTATTCTTAATAAGAGGGATAACACAGATGAAGCAGCACCATATTTTGATCGCGGGGGCAGGACATATTGGCAAAGCCATTGCGCATTTGTTGTCTAATACAAAGCAATTTAAAGTCACTCTGGCTGATATCGTGCTTCCACATATTCCCAAAACACTAAAAGAAATGAAATCCATTCAATTTGTCAAAATTGATATAAAAGACCAAGTTAAAGTGGGTGAACTTATTCAAAAAGAAGAAATCACGGCTGTAGTTTCATGTCTTCCCTATTTTTGTAATGAAAGCATTGCCGACACCGCCTTCCATAATAAAATTCAGTATTTTGATCTGACCGAAGATATCGAAACCTCAAAATTTGTGCGCGAATTATCGAGTAATTCCAAACAAGCGTTTGTACCCCAATGCGGATTAGCGCCCGGTTTTATTAATATCATTGCCAATGATTTAATGCAGAAATTTGATGAACTCGATAGTGTTAAATTGCGCTGCGGCGGACTTCCCATCAATGCAAGCAACGAATTAAAATATGCATTTACCTGGTCAGTCGATGGTTTGATTAACGAGTATAATAAGCCGTGTGAATCGATAAAAAATGGAAAAATCATTAAAGCATCCCCGCTTGAAAATAAAGAAGAGATTCAAATTGACGGCTTAAAATATGAGGCGTTTAATACTTCCGGCGGAATTGGTAGTTTAACTCGAAGCTATAAAGGCAAACTCAATACGCTTAACTACAAAACCATTCGTTATCCGGGGCACTGTGATCGAATACGATTTTTAATGCAGGATCTTAAATTAGGCCAAGATACCGAAACGCTAAAAAAAATATTACTCAACGCCATACCACATACGACGGATGATGTGGTCATCGTTTTTGTATCGGTTAACGGTAAACAACACGATAAATTAGAAAAAATAAGCTTTGTACGCAAATATTATCCTGTTTGCATCGATAAAATACCCTACAGCGCACTACAGATTACCACCGCAGCTTCGGCTTCTGCTGTTATTAATATAGTCATGCACAATCCAACTCAATATCAAGGCTATATCGAACAAGAAGAATTTCAACTTAACAATTTACTCGACAGTCCATTTGGACAATATCTACAGGGCAAACAATGAAACGACGACATCTAAAACAATTAAAAATTAAAAAAAATAATTTTGGCGGCTCAAGTTCAGCCGACAGTTGGTCGACTACCAATGACTGTGGTGAAATTGAATCAATTAATCCGGCAACCGAAAAATTGATTGCGAAAGTCTATAACTGCAATTCAGATGATTATTCCAATGTTATCAAAGCCGCGAAAAAAAACTTTCAGAGCTGGCGCCAAGTGCCAGCTCCTAAGCGTGGAGAAATTGTGCGTCAAATTGGTAATGCGTTACGCCTTTATAAAGAAGCGCTCGCAACACTTGTTGCCGCTGAAATGGGAAAATCATTGCAGGAAGGTTTAGGTGAAGTACAAGAAATGATTGATATGGCGGACTTGGCGGTTGGGCAATCGCGCATGCTTTATGGCAAAACCATGCATTCAGAGCGAGCTCGACACCGCATGTATGAGCAATGGCAGCCGTTAGGAGTTGTTGGTGTCGTCACTGCATTTAATTTTCCTGTTGCGGTATGGGCCTGGAATGCATTTTTAGCGATAATTTGTGGCAACACCGTGGTGTGGAAACCTTCATCAAAAACCCCGCGGTGCTCTATTGCCATGCAACATATTTGTGAGTTTGTGATGGCAGACGATAATCTTGAAGGGATTTTTAATTTATTTATCACTAAAGACAGAAAACTAAGCGATCAATTAATCCAAGATAAACGTGTTGCTTTAATTTCATTTACCGGATCTTCACACGTTGGCCGACATGTGAGTGAAACCGTTTCAAAACGAATGGGTAAGTGCTTGCTCGAATGCAGCGGTAATAATGCGGTTATTATAGATGAAACAGCTGACTTAACGCTAGCGGTTCCAGCTGTGGTCTTTGGTGCAATCGGCACAGCAGGACAGCGCTGCACCTCCGCTCGACGTTTGATCATACACGAATCAATCTATGCAGATGTAATTAACCAACTGATTAGTGCTTATCAAAAAGTAACGATTGGCGATCCACTGGATAAATCCAATTTAATGGGGCCTCTTATTGATGAACAAGCCGTCAATCAGTTCGATAAAGCCGTCAATGATGCGACTCATGCGGGTGGTAAAGTTTTATTTGGTGGCGAGCGTATCAATGGCACCGGCTATTTTGTCGAACCGACCATCATCAAAGCACAAAACGACTGGCCCATCGTCCAAAACGAAACGTTTGCCCCTATTTTATATGTCATGTCCTATCAATCTTTTGATGAAGCGATTGCGATGCAAAATAATGTCTGCCAAGGTCTATCTTCTGCTTTATTTAGCGATAATCTGGCACATGCAGAACAATTTCTAAGTAGCATGGGCTCTGACTGCGGTATCGCTAATGTGAATATAGGCACTTCGGGTGCTGAAATTGGTGGAGCTTTTGGCGGAGAAAAAGAAACGGGCGGCGGACGTGAAGCCGGCAGTGACGCTTGGAAAACCTACATGCGTCGTCAAACCAATACCATTAATTGGAGCACGGATTTAACTTTAGCCCAAGATGTACAATTTAATCTTTTCGAGAAGAAATAGGTGTATCTACTGGCACCATCAGAAGTAGCCCGGACGACTTGTCGGCCGGGAAGCATTATGCAAAGCATGATTCCAACTTTCTGAGTCGCGCTTCGCGCAACATTCCCGGCCAAAAATAAATTTTTGTCCGGGCTACAACTACGCATTATCAACTTCCTTTCGAGAAGAAATAACCAAGACACAACACAATATTCCTAAAACCAAATACACACCGCCTAGTAGCATAATCGGTTTGGCGTGGAATAATGTCAGCAAATAACTGACCGCGGATGATATTACCATAATAATAGCGCCAAGCAATGCTGCTGCCGTGCCTGCGTTTTTTGCAAACGGTGATAAACATAATGAGGTGGCAGTCGGCATGATTAATCGCAATCCATAAACATACAGCATAGTCGAAAAGAGTATCATGCTAATGGGTGTAAATTCGGTAAAAACCCCCACCAGCATGATGACTCCGGAAACTGACATAAGCCAGCTGCCTTTTTCAACGATCTTATGTAATGTTTTGGTTTTAAGCTCATAATGCATGCTCACGGTACCTATAATATAAGCCGCGACAATAAATAATGTTAACCAACCATAGTCTTTGGCGCTCATCAAAAAATGTTGCTGAAAAATAAACGTGCCCAATTGAAGATAAGCGACCAAACCCGAAAATGATAAACCAACCACACATGCGTATAACATAAAGTGGCGGTCTGCTACCAACAAGCCGTAATGTTTAACGTTTACTAATAGCGAGCGATTCGCTTTAGTTTGTTTGTTAGTCTCAGGCAAATAAAATAAAAATAGCCCTAAACACACAAATCCCAACACGATTAACACGATAAAATCACTGCGCCAGCCAAACCAAGTTAACAGATATCCGCCCAATAACGGCGCTGCAAATAATCCCAAGGTTAATACCAATGTTTGTGTAGCACACACTTTGGCAAGGGCGTTGTCCTTAAATAAATCACGTGCAATCGCACGTGAAATGACAACGCCTACACCTGCCCCACAACCCATAATAAATCGCGCCAAGTCTAATTCTGTAATACTACTCACCTTATATGCCAGACTGCTACCAAAAATAAAAATTAAAAATCCAAATAATAAAACTAAACGCCGCCCATAGCGATCTGAAAGCGGTCCATAAAATAACTGCGATAATCCAAAACCTAAAGTAAATAAGGAAATCGTTAATCCAATTTGACCCGAGTTAGATTGCAATTCATGTTGAATGGTCGGTAATGCCGGAATATAAATATCAAAAGCCACTCTTCCTACCAAAACCATAAGGCACAGTTGAATAATAATAAGTGCCTGACTTCGCTGTTCTACCCTACGCATTATGCTGCTCGTGCTATGGATTTAATTTCACAAACCAGACCTGCTCTCAAATGGCTGTTTTCTTCAACATTTGGTGTTTCATGCCCACTCAATAAGCGATCGCTTAATTCAATGGTTGCACTGACAAGAGGGGCCGCAACCGAAAACTGTTTGGCCAATTCTCGCAATGGCACCAAACCATAGTAAACACCTTCAGTTAAGTAACGGGTATTAAGTGCTTGTGGTGCGCCAATTGTTTTTGATGCATGAATATCATTATGGCGTATCCAATGCCAGAAATCTGTAGCACCACCGGTTTGGTTTTTGTAAAAAATATTTAGCATAATTTCTTCTAACGGATAAGCGTGCACATCCATCTTTTTGGCGATGGCTAAACGTTCTTGATCGAGCTCTTTAATAAATCGCATCACCGCATCGGTTAAGCCATCATGATATAGACTCCAGCTATTACCTTGGTTAGCATCAATTCGAGCTGCACTGAATAACATTAATGGCACATGTAATATTGGGCCAACATTATTCATACTCGTGGATAAAATGCTATTGGCAATGCTCAGGTTCGAAAGCGCGGCACTGACGGCATCAATAAACTGGCTGGCTTTATAACTGGGATAGGTCGCAATCGGTACTTCGTCTTTTGTCGCCAATATTTCTACGCTGCCATATTCATGGCTTCGTGACGCATGAATTGCCGACATGGATTCCACAACCGTCACATCACGTAACTGAGGTTGCGATCGTAATGCGGCTAACATACGCATCGCACCAAAGTACGAGGAAAAATACAGATATTGCCCACTCTGCACAAATGGCAGCATCTCATCTACGACTTTGGCGTGATAGGTTGCAGGAAGCGTGCAAAATACAATATCAGCGTGGCGCATCGCGACTTTCACATCGCTACTATA
>CAXMUH010000120.1:0-16326 GCA_964196565.1 uncultured Legionellaceae bacterium
AAAATTACAATAAACAAAGAAACATTAATAAATCCACTGATTGTTTGCGCCAATTATATTTTCGACACCGTTTCCCATGACTGCTTCTATGTTCACAAAGGTAAAATAGAAGAAGCATTGGTTACGTTGAAAGCTAATGACGGCGACTACGTCGATGGTTCATTAAAAAGCTTTGATAACTTATCGGTGGAATATTCAATGCGGCCTGCTCCATATCGATATTATGGTGACAAACACTTTGACTCAATTTTATATCGCTACAAGAGATCACTAGAAAACAGCCACATGCTCTTCCCTATCGCTGGTCTGCAAACAATACGCAGCTTACTTAAAATGAATGACAAAATGTTACTGCTGTCTTCTGATAAGGCCTACTCTAGCATTGACCAACTCAACAACTTGCCCAAGCCTGGAATAAGCTTTCATGGCAGTTTCTCACTGATGGTAAACTACCACGCGATTGGCGAGTATTTTAAATGCATTGGTGGTAATGCTGTAATGCAAGTACCACGTAAAGGTATCGATTCTATCATTGGGCTTGCCGGTTTAAAGCTAGCAGACATGCCAAATTTGCGCCTCAGTACTCAACGATTAGTGGAGGAGATGAGTCCTTCAAATTATTTCACTCTGCATCGCCGCATTAGCGAAACCTATAACGATTATGATGTGGCATCTTTAGCTGCCCATTTGTGCTTTGCAAAATGGGACCCGCATATTTTCAAAAGATTTATTCAGAAAATTTGTTCAGATATAGAAAATACTGACCGA
Source organism: uncultured Legionellaceae bacterium (assembly GCA_964196565.1). Taxonomy (GTDB): domain Bacteria; phylum Pseudomonadota; class Gammaproteobacteria; order Coxiellales; family Coxiellaceae; genus 2-12-FULL-42-15. The sequence continues at coordinate 769 of CAXMUH010000120.1, forward strand.
GTAACTATAAATTATTTGGCGAAAAATATGGAAAAGGTTGCCAGCAATTTTTATTATATGCCAGGCGCTCACGATATCATGCTTGATATTGGTATCTTTTTTCAATATATTAATGATCACAACCAAGCGCTGCAGTATTTCAATAAATCAGAGCAATTTTTTGGTGAAACATTTAATCTAAGATTTAATTCGGGTCTTTCATATCATAAATCAGGTAAACAAGAAGAAGCACTTAAGCAGTTTGAGCTCGCACTGGTGTTAGACCCAAATGCTGAAAATGCGCTAGAATGGGTTCAATATATTAAAAATGAACTTAATTTCTTTGATGTTACTGATGATGCGGCTTCTACCTAATCTTCCTGGCCAACTGCGTTGACCAGGCTACGGGTGCCAGAATTGGTTTTGATGTAGCCCGGTCAGCGTGCTGGCCGGGAAGCATCATGCGAAGCATGATTCAAATATTTTTTTCAAGGCGTTTGATTAATTTGTGCAGCCTCTCGCACCACACTGTCCGCCCTCGCAACACCTCTAAATAAACCAACTCCAGCCGCACAAGCAACAATTCCAGCTCCGCCAACCGCTGCTGTGGTAAGCGCTGCCGTAGTTGTTGCCGCCAAAGTTACTCCCAATATTGTGACTGCAGGCAATAGTCCACAAGTAAAGATAGCAGCAGCGATCGCGCCAGCCAGAAGAACACCACCTAAGACAGCAAGCATAATGCTGCCAATGATTTTTCCCCATGGTTTTTCTGCGGTTACAAAATTTGTTAGCGCTTGATATTGTTGTGTTAATTCTATGTCTGGTTTAGTCAGTAGGCTATTTGTTTGTGCTAGTACTTCTGTTAAAGCTGCAGTGTGTTTTGGGTCTTTTTGATAAATTTCAACAACCTTTTTAACCAAAAGTTCAGAATTACTTTTTTGAATCGAATTGGGGTGTTGTTTAAGCTTATTGCGCACTTTTAACATTTCAATGAAAAAGATTTTTTCATTGATAGAGATTATTTCTGGAGATTGATCGGTGAACTTGCGCCCTAACAAGATATTTTGAAAAGTAGAATCTTTAGTTGAAAAAGAAACCAACTGAAATCCCTCTCCTGGAACTAATTTATAGAGAGACGTTATTTCACCCGCCAATTCAAACTTAGCAACCTCCGGACTATCCGGAGGTAAGTCTATTGTAAAGCTGCTTAATGTTGATTGAAAATAAACGGTTTGGTCTTCTTTAAAGATTCTTACAGCCGCTTTGCCAGGACGCAAAAATAATTTTGTTGATATTTGTTGAAAGCCAACGGCTAGCATAGTATTTGCAGTAGTAACCAGTGACTGTGAATGAAAGCGAATAATATCGCCAGCAACTTTTTCGCCATACTTTTTGTTTAGTTGTTTGCATAAACTATCCTTATCCTCAGGAGAACTGACTCCTTCAATTTTAAAATCACAGCGCGGAAGATCAAGAAAGAAATTGTCTAGACTTCCAACTTTGTCTGGTTTACAAAACCACCCCCACTTGACAAGCTTCTTAATTACCCCATTCGTAGATGCTTGCAGTTCGGGGTTTTCGGGTTTAAATGTGCGCATAATTAAGACCTATATCAATTCTCTTTCTATTTACAATACTGTTAATTTTACCAGCAGGCTGCAAAAAATAAGAGTATAATATGACGAAAAGCTGTCAATTTGAACAGTTTCTACTACTTAATTTGCATCCAACATTAAAGGTAGATTATGGCAAAGATTTGGAAACGACCCATCGATATCGAAAGCGTGCAGAGTCGTTCTGCGAATACGATGCTTGAGCACCTGGGTATTTTATTTACTGAAATTGGCGATGACTATTTAATGGCCACAATGCCGGTAGATCCGCGCACACGGCAACCACTGGGCATTATGCACGGTGGTGCATCGTGTGTTTTAGCCGAATCTGTGGGCTCAACAGCCGCTAATTACTGTGTCGAAGGCACTAAATATTGTGTGGGTTTGGATATTAACACCAATCATATTCGATCGATCAAAAGCGGCACTGTTAGCGCAAAAGCAAGCCCCTATCATTTGGGGCGCAGTACGCAGGTATGGCATATTGAAATTCATGATGAACAAAAACGTTTAATATCGGTAAATCGGCTAACCATGGCAGTACTTGATACCGCATAAATCAATGCTTATACTAGTGCGCTAACTTTTATTTTAAAGGAAAAATTATGAACGCAAAAACTGGCGGTCTTGCTGGCGTTGTCGCTGGCAAATCATCTATCTGCACTGTTGGTCAACAAGGTGTCGGCTTACACTATCGTGGATATTCAATTGAAGATTTGGCAAAAAGCGCCAGTTTTGAAGAGGTGGTTTATTTATTATTAAATGGTGAGCTTCCAAAGCAATCAGAACTTAGTGCATTGCAAAAAAAATTAATCAGCTTCCGTGGTCTACCGGCTGCGCTTAAGACTATTTTAGAGCAAATTCCAGGAAATGCACATCCAATGGATGTGTTGCGTACGGGTTGTTCGGCTCTAGGCACCATGGAGCCTGAAACTGATACCGATAGCATCAAAGAGATTGCTTATCGATTAATCGCGTGTTTTCCTGCGATTTTATTTTATTGGTATCATTTTCAAAAAACCGGTAAGCGTATTGATACAGAATTAGATGACCCTAATGTTGCTAGTTATTTTCTGCATTTACTTCACCAAAAAAAACCAGATGATTTACACATTGCAATGATGGATGCATCACTCACACTGTATGCCGAACACGAATTTAACGCCTCCACTTTTACCGCACGTGTCATTACCGCTGCACGGTCAGATATTTATTCAGCGATCTGTGGTGCAATTGGCGCATTGCGTGGGCCTTTGCACGGTGGTGCCAATGAAGCTGCATTTGAAGTCATCAGCCAATTTAAAGATGCAGATGATGCAGAGCAAGGTTTAAAACAAATGCTAGTGGACAAAAAATTGATTATGGGATTTGGCCATCGAGTTTATACCACCTCAGATCCGCGATCTGCCATAATTAAAGAGTGGGCGCATAAACTCTCAAAAAAATTAAATGGAGATCAACTTTATCCTATTTCAGAGCGCATCGAAAAAGTGATGTGGGATGAGAAAAAATTATTCCCTAATTTAGATTTTTACAGCGCCTCCGCTTATGCATTTTGCGGTATTCCAACCGACATGTTTACACCCGTTTTTGTGATTTCACGCACATCGGGTTGGTCAGCGCACATTATGGAACAGCAGGCAAATAATAAATTAATCCGACCGGTATCTGAATATATTGGCCCTGATCCACGAGATTTTATTGAAATCACCCAACGATAATTAGGAAAACAAATAATGAGTGAAGAAAATATTCGCCCCGATTTTGATGATGAAATTAAAAAAATAGCCCAGTATGTTCTAGACGCAGAGATTAAAAGCGAGCTTGCTTTTGAAACTGCACGTTATGACTTATTGGACTCTCTAGCTTGTGCCATCATGGCATTAGAATATCCAAATTGTACTAAATTATTAGGCCCGATCGTGCCAGGGGCATCGCTGGTGGATGGTGCGCATATTCCTGGAACGGATTATAAATTAGAGCCAGTGCAAGCCGCGTTTAATATCGGTGCTTTAATTCGTTGGCTTGATTTTAATGACACTTGGCTCGCAGCCGAATGGGGACATCCTTCAGATAATTTGGGTGGTATTTTAGCGGTTGCTGATTATCTGGCTCGTCAACCCGATGCACAAGATAAAAAACCTTTACTTATGCGTGATGTTCTGCAGATGCTTATTAAAGCCGAAGAAATTCAAGGAGTGCTTGCACTTGAAAACAGTTTTAATCGCGTGGGATTAGATCACGTAATCTTGGTTAAAGTTGCCAGTACGGCTGTGGTGACTAAACTTTTAGGCGGCGATTTTGATAAAATATGCAACGCAATTTCACTGGCTTGGGTCGATGGTCAAAGTCTTCGAACCTATCGTCATGCACCCAATGCAGGCTCTCGTAAATCTTGGGCCGCAGGAGATGCCACTTCTCGCGCGGTTAATTTGTCACTGATGGCAATGCGTGGCGAAATGGGTTATCCCAGTGCGTTGAGCGCACCCACTTGGGGATTTTATGATGCTAGCTTTAAAGGTAAGCCTTTTCAAATAAACCAAGCCTATGGCAGCTATGTGATGGAAAATATTTTATTTAAGATTTCATATCCTGCTGAATTTCATGCTCAAACTGCAGTTGAAGCTGCGGTTCAACTACATCCTTTGATTAAGGATAAACTGGATGAAATTGATGTCATTAAGATTAAAACTCAAGAATCAGCAATTCGAATTATCGATAAAAAAGGTCCATTATATAATTCCGCTGATCGGGACCATTGTTTGCAGTATATGATTGCAATCGGCTTATTGCATGGCGATCTCGATGCTTCGCATTACGAAGATGATGTGGCGGGTGATCCTCGTATTGATCAACTGCGTGAAAAAATGCAGGTGGCTGAAGAACCTCGTTTCACCAAAGAATATTTAGACCCACAGAAACGCTCGATTGGTAATGCCATTAAAATAATCTTTAAAGATGGTTCAGAAACCGAAGAAGTCTCTATTGATTATCCAGTTGGTCATCGCTTGCGTCGAGATGAAGGCATACCTAAATTAATTGCTAAATATACCAAGGCGATGAAAAAACATTTCCACCCCGATCAAGCAAGCAAGTTAATTGAGTTAGCCAAAAGCCCTAAAGCCATTGATAATATGCGCGTGAATGAATTTATGAATCTGTTTACCATGTAATCTATTTTTGGAGTGCGCTATGAATAAAGTGATGTTAATTACGGGCGCCAATCGCGGCATTGGTCTCGAATTTGTGCGTCAATATTTAGCAGATGGTTGGGAAGTCATCGCGACTTGTAGAGACCCCAAAAAAGCGACTGATTTAGAAACGCTAGCAAATGAGAATCATAAGCTAAGCATTTACCCTTTGGATATCAGTCAACCCGAACAAATTGATCAATTAGCTAAAGCTATTGGCAATCAGCCTATCGACCATTTAATTAATAATGCTGGAACCTATGGCTCAAGCGGTGAGCATTTTGGTAATGTAAAACCGAGTGACATGGTGGCAACTTTTGCCACCAATACCGTTGGCACGTTACTGGTTTGTCAGGCATTGGCAAAAAACATTGAGTTAAGCACAGAGAAATTAATTATTGCTATTAGCACGCGCGTTGGCAGTATTGCAGATAATACCACCGGCAAAAATTACAGCTACCGAGCCAGTAAAGCGGCGTTAAATATGGTGATGAAAAGCATCGCGGTAGAAGTTCAAGCGCGCGGCGTTCGCGTTTTAATATTACATCCAGGCTGGGTAAAAACCGCTATGGGTGGTGATAACGCGTTAATCACAACAGAAGAAAGCGTGAAAGGGTTGCGAAATATTATTAATACCGATCATGGAGACAAACTCGCCCCGTTTATTGCCTTTGATGGCCGCGAGCTTCAGTGGTAAGAGTGTCATGCGAGCTAATTCCGGCGAGCTCCCGTCTTTGCGACCGCGAAGCGGGAAGCAATCCAGTAAATTAATTCCAAATTCTTGCCCGTTGTTCCATAAAAATAAACTGGATTGCTTCGTCGCCTTCGGCTCCTCGCAAAGACGGGCTCTTGATCGCCGCATCGCTTCCGGTTTCATGCAAATAGCCCCCTTACAACACCGAGCCATTCGTTCCATATTTTTTTGACTGGTTTTTATAATACGGATCACTCAACGCGTCTGGCAAGGTAATAAATTTATAACCCCTGTTTTTAAACAGCTGAATCACATCACCCATAAAATAAGCGTTTAGATAATTCATATGGATTAGAAGAATATGTTTGATTGGTCTATTTACTTTCTTCATTGCTTTTCGCTCAGCTCGCGCTATTTGTGCTGATATATAGCTTAAATATCGAGAGCGCATACTGTTTAAATAGGATTTACGCTGACGCCAATGAGTTCGTAGAAGTCGTGCGTTAAATTTAAAATCTTTGCTGTCAATGGTAACAGGGACAATCACGTAGTTTTTAGATTTTAAGTATTCCTTTACCTTATTAAATTTGGCTCGCGTATTTCCTTCAGCTAAAAATGGGTAACGAAAATATTTGTGTTTACCCATCAATGGAGCCAACCTTTTATCTGCTTTATCAATATTTGTAATATAGCGCTCCGCTGAAGTGCGATTAAGGTTGGGATGAGAATAAGTATGGTTTGCGATGATATTACCACCACGCATAAATTCATGCAGTAATTGCATTTGATCTTTTTCAATCGACCCCGCGACCACAAATCCGACTGCTGGGACTTGGTATTTACGAATTGCCTCGAGAGCCATCATAAACCGTTCTTTTTCACGGCGTAAATTTCCGACTTTATTTTTAGCATTGCCAACAAAAGGCAGATCATCGATGGTTAAAGCGACCTCTTTTACTGCCATAGCGCTGACGCATAGCAATAATGATATTAACGTGATTACGCTTAATAAAATCCTTTTCATGACTTAGTTCCTATTAATTTGCGACCAATAACCCAGTATCTGCATTAGAACCATACTTTAAATATACAACACATTGTAAAAAACGTGATCTTCTATGCTTTAAGGAATATAATAAGTATAAAGTATGCACAACCCGGGGTTGGACATGCATTTAATGGCGCATAAGGGTATAATTATTGGTGACTTTTGACTCTAGGTGGCTGTTGGATAAAGCCGCCAGGAAAGCACTATAAACGATTAACAAGATAATAATATTTAGTTATTTTTAAGGATGAAAAATGTCACACATGGAAAGTACTGGCTCAGTATACAAACAATGGATTGCATTAATTGGTTTAAGCCTTCTTACCTTTACTGCGTTTCTTGATTTTACCATTATTAATACCGCCCTACCCGCCATCCAATTAGCGTTCCACGCTAACGTGATTCACTTGCAATGGATTATAAATATTTACATTATGATACTTGCGATGTTTATGATTGCAGCTGGAAAAATCGGGGATATGTATGGTTTGAAAAAAGTTTTATACATAGGTAGCGCTGTGTTTTTGATTAGTACATTGTTGTGTGGATTTGCAACTTCGATTGGTGCATTGATTCTTATGCGTGCTTTTCAAGGATTGGGCGCGGCTGTTTTTTTCATTTTAGGTGTGACTTTTATTTCTCATGCCTTCCCTTCTAACAAAGCCACAAAAGCTATTGTAATTTATGGCGCAATTGCTGGTTTGGGTTTGGCGATCGGGCCTTTTATAGGTGGCATTTTAGTACAATTTTTAAATTGGCACTGGGTTTTCTTTATTAATATTCCAATTGTTGTGCTTGGTTTATTGCTGATATTATTTACGTTGCCTAAGATAACCAAGCCTCATGATATGCCGCGCCTTGATTGGATCGGGCTTTTTATGCTCGTCACAGCACTTGGTGCATTGGTGGCGGGTTTGATCTTGGGTGAGCAGAATGGTTGGCCAGGTTATGCAGTTTTTTGTCTGGTTGTTGCTGCAGTCATAATTCCTGTTTTGTTTTGGTATGAAAAAAATATTGATAATCCCATTCTAGACTTTTCTATTTTTAAGAAAAAAATACTGATTATAGGTACTTTAGTGGGAGTAACAGCAGGCGCGATATTGTATGTGTTAATGTTTTTTGATCCGTTTTATTTAAGTGCGATTCGCAATCAATCCGCTTTTTATGTCGGCTTAACTTTAGCCGCTATTCCAGTTATGCAAGTGATTATTTGTTTTAGCATGCATATTTTAGATCGATTATATGGGATATTTCGGCTTTTAATTATAGCCCTTATATCAGCAACCTTGGCATGTTTTTTCCATACGTTTTTCAGTTTAGGCACTAGTGTTGCTTTTATTGTTATCGCCTTTATTCTGTTGGGTATTGCATGGGGGATTGGAAATGCAGGCATCGTGACCGCTGCAAATCAGGGTGCGGCAATAGAAAAACAAGGAACAATTATCGGTACTATTTTTACTTTCTGGAGTCTTGCCGGAACGATTTTATTAACGCTATCTGTCGTTCTGTTCCATCATTTTGAATTAAAATCAGTTAAACTTTATTTTCTCGAGCATCACAAACATTTAACCCAACATCAATGGTCTTTATTACGGACAGCGCTCGCTAGTCCAGAAAAAGCAGAAACGATTCTTAAAGGAATCCCAAGCCACAAAGCAACGATCATGTTAGACTCTGTAAAACACGCCTTTATGTCTGGCTTTCATGCTGCAAGCTGGTTATTAACGGGAGTAATTTTTGTTGTGTTACTCGCTAGCCTGTTGTTTTATTGGAGTGTAACTCGCAGTACAGTTGAATTAGAAAGTAGTTGATACGCGTTATGGCCCAAAATATTAAATTAGTCATTAGCAATATGCGCTGCTCCAGTTGCGTTCAAACCATTGAGTCTGCATTAAAGCAAGTCGACGGTGTGACTGACGCACATGTTAACTTTGCTGAAAAGACAGTAACCATCACAGGGTGTGCGACCTCTGCAGCGTTAATTGCCGCTACAGGAAAAGTTGGCTACCAGGCAAAACGCTTTGATGATAATACTGAAAAAGAAGAAGAGCTTGCAGAATTTGTTCGTTTTCGCCAGCTGTTGCGTAAATTTCTCGTAGCAGGTATCGCTGGCGTTATCTTATTTATTATTAGCATATTTAATTTATTGCCGGGGCTTAATCAGCCCTCAGGTCAGATCATTTGGTTTGTTATCGGGCTTGTGACATTAGGCATTATGATTTATGCTGGGGGTTATCTTTATCGTAATGCATGGAAGGCGTTTAGGGCCAACCATGCCACCATGGATACTCTGATTGCCTTGGGCACTGCAACGGCTTGGATTTTTTCACAGCTAATTACCATCGTCCCTCAAATTGTTCCCTCTTTGGCGCAGCATGTTTATTTTGAAGCGGCATTAATTATTATTGCACTGGTTAACTTAGGAGCGGCATTAGAGATACGTGCACGCGGTAAAACTTCACAGGCGATAAAACGATTAATTGGACTGCAAGCAAAAACAGCTAGGGTAGTACGTGAAGGTCAGGAAATCGATATACCGATTGAGGATGTTTTAGTAGGCGACACCATTCGAGTAAGACCCGGTGAAAAAATTTCTGTTGACGGTAAAATTATTGAAGGCCATTCGAATATTGATGAATCAATGCTAACCGGTGAACCCATTCCGGTAGCAAAAAACGTCGATGATGAAGTCATTGGCAGCACCATTAATAAAACCGGCTCCTTTTTATATAAAGCCACTCGGATTGGTAAAGATACCGCACTGGCACAAATTATTAATCTGGTCGCACAAGCGCAAAACACCAAACCACCGATTACCAAACTAGCCGATAAAGTTTCTTCCTATTTTGTGCCCACGGTTATGGTGATCGCAGTTATCACTGCTCTTGGCTGGTTTAACTTCGGCCCACTACCAACGGTTGGATATATGCTGGTTGCTGGTATGACCGTATTAATTATCGCCTGCCCTTGCGCCTTAGGCTTGGCTGCGCCCATTTCTGTGATGGTCGGTATGGGAAAATCAGCTGAATATGGCGCGTTAATTCGAAATGGTGATGCGCTACAACAAGCGACGAAATTAACTGCCATTATTCTCGATAAAACAGGCACGATTACTAAGGGTCACCCAGAGGTTACAAAAATTATAACAGCCGATACGTTTAGTCAAGAAAAAGTATTGCAATGGGCTGCAAGTATCGAAGTAAGCTCAGAGCATCCATTAGGCCAAGCGATTTTGGATGAAGCCAAAGAAAAGCAATTAAAGTTAATTGAAATCAGTCATTTTAAAGCCATTGCCGGACACGGTGTGGAGGCAAAAATAGAAAATCAAAGCGTTTATTTTGGTAATAATAAACTGATGCAAATGCAAAATATTTCAATTGGAAATTTACAAAAAGAAGCTGACGCATTAGCGTCACTTGGTCATACCCCGATGTATTTGGCAATTGATCATAACGTTGCTGGCATTATCGCTGTTGCTGATCCGATTAAAGAAGATTCAAAATCAGCCATTGCACAATTAAAAAATTCCGGACTAGAAGTGATTATGTTAACTGGTGATAATGAACTCACTGCAAAAGTCGTCGCTAAGCAAGTTGGCATCGATCATGTGCTAGCTGACGTATTACCACAAGACAAGGCCAATAAAGTAAAAGACTTGCAAGCACAAGGTGAAATTGTGGGCATGGTCGGCGATGGAATTAATGATGCCCCGGCATTAGCACAAGCGAATGTTGGATTTGCAATTGGTTCTGGAACCGATGTTGCGATTGAAAGTGCTGATATTACTTTAATGCGAAGTTCGATACATGGCGTTGCTGATGCCATTGCTGTTTCAACAGCAACAATGCGTAATATCAAACAAAACCTTATCGGTGCGTTTTTATATAATAGTATCGGCATTCCAATTGCAGCAGGCGTTCTTTTTCCGCTAATCGGTTTAATGTTAAATCCAATGATTGCAGGCGCGGCTATGGCCTTATCTTCGGTAACCGTTGTCAGTAATGCTAATCGATTACGTTGGTTTAAAGCGAATAAGGATTTGTCATGAGTACAATTCTGGTCAATGTAATTGGCTTAATCGTTATTATTTTAGTTATTTGGTGGTTTATGATAGCAAAACCTAAAGCCATCAAAGTTACGGGGAATCGCATTGAAATACGCGTACATGATGGCGTTTACGAACCCGCTGTTATCAAAGCCAAAAAAGGCCAAACCCTGCATTTACAATTTTTTCGCCAAGATGATACACCCTGCTCCGAGGTGGTGATTTTTGAAAAACTAAATATTAGCGCCACCCTTCCATTTAATAAACGTTACGACTTATCAATCCCTTTAAAAAAATCAGGAGAATTTGATTTCACCTGTCAAATGGGGATGTATCGCGGCAAACTGATTGTTGAGTAATTTTTATTTTCCCTTGCCATTTAAATGTTTATATAACGATTAGCAATAGTCTGTTTCCTTAAAGGGTATTTTTCTACCACAAATATTAATGCATAATAATTCTAGATTATCAGTAAACAAGGGTTATTATGAAAGCTGCATTACCGAAAGTTAGTGATGCTGACGACTTTCGTTATGATATCAAGTCGGTAGCGCCTGAAATTGTTATTGGCGACAATGTTGGCGCCGCTTTAAGCTCGTCATATATTGCTAAAGGACTAACTGGCTTTGAAAAAAAGAAATGTCTACTTGTCGCAGCTTTATTATTACCTGTTATTGCCAGTTGTATAATTGCACCCAACTTTGCAGTTGATGCTATTGCCCGGATTATTGAGTGGAGAAATCCTTTTCTTTTTACTTATAGCAGCGTTGATCTCTGTGCCGCAGTTACCGAAAAATCGGAAACGCGCGAGTGTTGTGACATTACAAAAACCGCAAGGATTTTAAGCAGCAGCTTAAATTGGTTGGGGCTTTTAGCAGCGACAGGTGCATTTCTAGCAGAGTATTTTCACCATGCCGTGTTATCACTCTCCTGGTTGAACTTACCGTGCGGAGTGCTCTTCACTGTTGCTGAAACGTCTAATCTTCTCTATCAATTTAACAAAGACAGTGAATTAATCAATAAAATAAAGTACAGTGAAGGTCCGTTAAAAACAGAGTCTTTGCAATATGCTAATAGAACGCGTTGGATCAACGGTGGATTTAATTCCATTCGCGTTGCGTCGACTGTACTCTGGTTAATTCTGCCTTTCGTGGGTTTAACAAATCCCCTGAGTGCGACGTTGATGATTATTGGATTAAGTGTTTATTTAGCGGCTTTTGCATTACAAAAACTTTCACAGACTTATCGAGCCAGTCAATTTGACCAGAACCATCTGTTTGCTAAAAATGATTTGCCAGAGAATTCTAAAATAGAATATCATCTACGGTGATTGTATCAGAGGCGACAAACTCAACGCTAAAATCAGCTTCGTTGGCCGTTAAATAAATATTGCCAAATTGTTCGCTAATGGTAATATTTGCAGCAGTCAATGATAGAGCGGTTAAATCCACAAGATCTTCACCACTGGTAAAGCCTTCAATCGTATCGAAAGTTGATGTACTAGAATCTGTAAACGCGGTGTAAGTGTAAGTATCTGCACCGATACCGCCAACTAAAAAGTCACGACCTTCGCCACCGTTTAAAACATCATTGCCGTCATTACCATAGAGGTAATCATTGTCAGCACCACCATTTAAGGTATCGTCGCCCAGATTACCATGTAAATAATCTGTGCCTTGCCCACCATTTAATACATCATTGCCATCGAGACCGTGCAATTGATCACCGCCACCCAGGCCGTTAATTGTATCGGAGGTGAGTGTTCCCGTTAAAAAATCGCTATTTTCTGTGCCGTTGATTTCATTGTCAGTAACGACAGGAGGATCTTCAACCACAGGTGGATCGTTATCTTCAACTGGTGGTGGAGTGTTTTCATCAACAGCCGTCAGGATTAAATCTGATTCGGATAATTCAGCAACGCCACCACCGATGCGAACATCAAAATCGGTATCGGTAATGGTTAAATGTAAATATCCATCTTTCACTTCTTGCGTGATGTTATCAAAAGTTACATTTAAGGCTGATAGATTAATTTTATCACCCGAGGTAAAACTCTCAATAATATCACTGTTTGCGCTGGTTGAATCGTTTAAATTCAAATAAGTATATTGGTCACTACCATCACCACCAACTAAATAATCCGATCCTTCACCACCAATTAAATTATCGTCGCCTATATTACCATAGAGAAAATCATTATCATTTCCGCCAAACAACGTGTCATTGCCAGCATTGCCATGTAAATAATCGCTGCCTGCTTCACCATGCAGTTGGTCGCTGCCAAGATTACCATGCAATTGATCATCGCCAGCGGCGGCGTAAATTACATCATCTTCCACGGTACCATGTAAAACTTCTCCAGCATCGGTGCCTTGAATTGTATTTGTATCTGGTTCCGGTTCTGGTGTTGGCTCAGGCGTGGGTTCTGGTTCAGGCGTTGGTTCTGGAGTAGGTTCTGGTTCTGGTGTTGGTTCTGGAGTAGGTTCTGGTTCTGGTGTTGGTTCTGGAGTTGGTTCTGGTTCTGGTGTTGGTTCTGGAGTTGGTTCTGGTTCCGGAGTTGGTTCTGGAGTAGGTTCAGGCGCAGGGTCATTGTTGTTTTCTGCGAAAATAAAATCACTCTCTGCAAATTCATAAGGCTGAATCACTTTAATCATAAAGTCGTTTGCGCTTGAAGAGATAACCGTATTGCCATTAAGTTGGCTGATTGTTAAATCACTAAACTGAATATTTAATTTCGAAAGATCTATTTTATCACTACCGGTTTGAAAACTTTCTATGGTATCCGCGTTATTACTTAGCGAGTCATTGAAACTGTCATATTGATAGGTATTAGCGCCGTCGCCACCAACCATAAAGTCAGCACCGGCTCCGCCGATTAAGGTGTCATCACCCAGATTACCATAAAGCGAATCGTTACCAGCGCCACCATCCATATGGTCATTGCCGGCATTGCCATGCAGAGCGTCACTACCCTCGCCTGCAAGCAAGGTATCATCGCCACCGTTGCCGTGCAGTTGGTCGTCTCCAGCCTTGGCATCAAGTGTTTCACCTATCAATGTTCCATGCAGAACATCATTGCCAGATGTACCGGTGATAGTGTTGTTAGTGGGCTCTGGAGTAGGCTCAGGTTCTGGTACTGGATCGGGCTCTGGAGTAGGCTCCTGTTCTGGTACTGGATCGGGCTCTGGAGTAGGCTCTGGTTCTGGCTCCGGAGTAGGTTCTGGCTCAGGAACTGGCTCTGGAGTAGGTTCTGGTTCAGGCGGTGTTTCTTCTCGAATTACACCAGTAATAGATGACCAGGTAGTCGAACTGTTAGTAGCAACAAATTCTTGTGGATCTAGCGTTAAAGTAGTTCCATCAGAAAAAGTTACCGTCAGGGTTTCTGTTGTGGTGTTGTAAGCACTATACGTTAATTCACCATTATTATTAAATACTGCATAAAATGGCGTATCAGCATAAACAGTTGAATCAACATGACCTAACTCAGCGAAATTATTGATCCAATGATACGTATGCGCTTGTGACTCACCTTCTTCAGGCTGATATCCTGTTGAGTTATTATAAATGTCTATAGCCGCCTGTGGGTCTGACAAACTTTGATATTGCATTAACACATCAACCCATTGATTGGGTAGACCGTTATTATTATCAATAATTTCTTGATAATTTGTCGCAACATAATCTGCATTTTCACCCAAATATAATGATCCGCCGGTCATTGGTAAAAAGTTAATGCCGTGAATCATTTCAGGTTCACCAGAAAACCAAGTGGCGTAAGCCCCACCATCACCCCAAACCATGCCCACTGCAGTATGATCAAATTGAGTTGGAAAAACTTCATTGTCGATATCAAACCAATATTGATTAATTGCTGCATTTTCTGTTGCATAAAGAAAGGTGCCGAGATCTAATGTATCTTGATTACCTGTTTGTGCGCCCCATAATATGGTGGCACTGGCAAAATTCATCGCTTCTGAAGATGACTCGTGATTATTTCCCGAGAAAAATGCACCATGACCCGAAGCCCATGAATGTCCGGCATAAGGATCAAGTGATCGCAAATAAGGATACTCGGTATCTGTTGGATCCGTGTTGGCAACATCCTTAATTAATAAATCAACCATGCCACCCCAGTCTTGTACCCAGCTTGGATCATATTGCGCAACCGCAGCTGCAGCTTGTACGAAGTAACCATAATGAAAATGATGATCATTGACTTGAGTTTCTGAATGGAAACTTGCAGGATAACCTTGCAGCGTATCCCATTCATCATTGTAATAAAATTGCTTATCGCCTTCGGTGCTACTATCCACCGTAAACCAATCTTGAAGTTCTGCTTTAATGGCACCAATAAAGAAATCACGCGCTTCATCATGCCCAACTTGATTAGCCAATTCGGATAATTCACCAAAGCGTGCCATTTCTTTACCTACCCAATAGGTATCTTGACCTGGAACGGTGATGGATCGTCCTGAGACTTCTTGATATTCGGTATCAACTAAATTATAAAGTTGCTGGGTATGAGCTTCATCTAGCATATTTGGTATAGCGGGTAAAATACCATTATAATCCGTGGTTGTGGTAAACTGATTGCCGTCAAATAACTTAAGTTCTCCTCGAGGTGACTCATAAGTGAAATCAGTTAAATTCGCATCACTATTAATATACTGATGTCGATAGAGGTTAACCAGGGCAGAATCTGAAAAGCCGGCTTCTTTTAAATCTGTGCTGATTGTAAAATCGGTGACAACTTGACTGTTCGCTTGATCATAATCAAAAGTCACTGTGGTATCATCAACAAACGCATAAGCATGTTGGTGGAAGTAGTTTAAAGTATCCACACTGTCATCTGGCAATACGGCTACTGAAAAATAATCTTGCCCACCTAAATCTGATGTGATTTGGCCATTATCAATATTCCAATTACTGGCTGTGGGCGCAAAAATACCATAATGACTGCCATTGACTGTGACGCCAAGCACGCTGCT
>CAXMUH010000121.1:0-14572 GCA_964196565.1 uncultured Legionellaceae bacterium
TCCGTCATTCCTGCGAAGGCAGGAATCTCATTAATTCGGTGTTAACTCAAGAGATCCCTGCATACGCAGTGATGACGGCCATGGGGCTTTCGCTGGGATGACGGGAGTGAAAGTCTTGGTGGATCACATATGCTTAATCATCTGCTCGCCAAACTCAGAGCATTTTACTTTTTTAGCATCTGGCATCAAGCGGGCAAAGTCATAAGTCACGGTTTTATTTTTAATCGCACCTTCCATACCCTTGATGATGTACTCAGCCGCCTCGCTCCAACCCATATAACGCAACATCATCTCAGCGGACAATATTAATGAGCCTGGGTTTACTTTATCTTGGCCTGCATATTTTGGAGCGGTACCATGGGTTGCTTCAAACAATCCGATTTTATCGCTAAAATTAGCGCCCGGTGCAATGCCAATACCACCGACTTCTGCCGCGAGCGCATCAGAAATATAATCACCATTTAAATTCATGGTGGCAATTACACTGTACTCAGCAGGACGTAATAATATTTGTTGTAAAAATGCATCCGCAATCACATCTTTCACGATAATATCTTTACCAGTTTTTGGATTTTTATAAACTTTCCATGGACCACCATCGAGCGGTTGTGCGCCAAATTCTTCTGCGGCACATTCATAACCCCAATCTTTAAATGCACCTTCGGTAAATTTCATAATATTACCTTTATGCACAAAGGTGACTGAGTCACGATCATTGTCGATTGCATATTGCAATGCACGACGTATTAAACGCTTGGTGCCTTCTTCAGAAACTGGCTTAATACCAATACCACTGGTTGCTGGAAAACGGATCTTTTTCACACCCATTTCGTTTTGTAAAAAATCAATGACTTTTTTAGCTTCAGGACTTTCTGCCGCCCATTCAATACCCGCGTAAATATCTTCAGAATTTTCACGGAAAATAACCATGTCCACCTTTTCTGGATGTTTAACTGGGCTTGGAACGCCTTTAAAATAACGCACTGGACGTAGACATAAATACAAATCCAGATTTTGTCGCAATGCCACATTCAATGAGCGAATTCCACCGCCAACGGGTGTGGTTAATGGGCCTTTGATCGACACCACATATTCTTTAACCGCGTCTAATGTTTCATTCGGTAACCATTGATCTTCGCCATAAACATGAGTCGCTTTCTCACCCGCATACACTTCCATCCAATGAATTTTGCGCTTGTCACCATAGGCGTACTCAACTGCAGAGTCTACTACCTTCTGCATCACCGGTGTTATATCTGCGCCAATACCATCGCCCTCTATAAAAGGAATAATCGGTTGATCGGGAACATTTAAAGATAAATCATTGTTTACTGTAATTTTCTCACCAGATTCAGGCAGTTTAATATGTTGATTGGCCATGATTGACTCCTAATCGTTTAATTTTTTTGATGCCGGAAGTTTAGCATCATACGTCTCAAACGACCACCATCGCATCGCCATAACTAAAGAATCGATACTCCTGCTCTACCGCCTGCTGGTAAGCGGCCATAATCAGCTCATGTCCACCAAATGCACAAACCAACATCAACAGGGTCGATTTAGGCAAGTGAAAATTGGTAAATAACACATCCACAACCTGAAAGTCATAGCCCGGATAAATAAAGAGTTGCGTGTCTCCCTGGTAAGCGGATAGTTCTCGATCTTTCGACGCTGTTTCCAGACAACGCACCACCGTGGTTCCAATAGCAATGACCCGACCTTGGCGTGCTTTAGTATGCTTAATTCTTTCACACACCTCGGCTGAAACATCGACATATTCTTTATGCATAATATGTTCGCTTAAAGTTTCGACACGAACTGGTTGAAAAGTGCCCGCCCCCACATGCAAAGTCACCATCGCAGTTTCAACGCCTTTTGCTGCTAGCGTGTCCAACATCGCTTGATCAAAATGCAAAGATGCAGTCGGTGCAGCCACCGCCCCTTCTCTTGCTGCAAAAACGGTTTGATAACGATCTTGGTCTAACTTTTCCGGTTGACGCTCTAAATAAGGCGGCAGTGGAATTTGGCCAATTTGATAAAGTAGATCAAGCACAGAATTATCGGTTAAAAATTCAAGTTGAAACAAATCATCTTCACGACCCATTACGCGCGCGATAATGTTATCTGCAAAAATTAATTCACTATCTGTTTTGGGTGATTTGCTCGAACGGATATGCGCCAGTGCGGTGTGTGTTGAGGTAATTCTTTCAATTAAAACCTCAACTTTACCACCGGTTTTCTTGTGCCCGAGTATTCTTGCCGGGATGACTTTGGTATCATTAAATAGCACTAAATCATTTGGATTAATTAAATCGATCAAGTCGGTAAACTGCTGATGCGCAATTTGTTGAGTCTTACGATTAATAACCAATAGACGGCTGTCGCTGCGTTTCGTTAACGGATACTTAGCAATCAGCTGTTCTGGCAAGGCGTAGTCAAAGTCACGTGTCTTATAATAATTATTCTTCATAGGATGGCTATTTTGCAGCGTATTAAAGCCAATTGCAAACAACAGGAATTCCTAACCTCACACGATGGGGGATTCTCAAGGGGGAGAAGCGTGATTCTCCCCCTTAAGCGCCAGCGCGAACTTGTTTTGCGCGCCAGCGTGTAAAAAAAGGAAGCAGGTCCCGCCTAAAAGTGGCAAATAATCTTGTGTAGAAACTTAAACTACACTGAAATACGTACATATTATTGACGAGCGGAAACTGCTGAGCAAACAGATTGCCAAAAAATGTGCTGAATAAAAACAGCTTGTATTGACAGAAAATAATCCTTATAGTGCAAACTCACATAGGAGTTGCACAATGCAACTAAATTTCAAATAGATAAGGAGACTATTCTATGAGTATCAAAAAACTTTTTCTAACCGGGACACTAACCGCTATCCTTTCATTAACCGCATTTTCTACTTTTGCAAATTTAAAAATCACCAACAACTCCAGCATCTCTAATTTTAGTGTAAAATGCACAGGCCCAATGCCTGGTGTACCAATACGAGCTGGACAAACAGCAACACTGGAATGGGGCATTGTTAAGCTAATTATTGGTGGCTATGATGGTAGTTGCTCTTTTTATAATAATGGCGCACTCGAAGCAAAGGCCACGATTCACATTGACCCAAGTCTTAGTAGCGCTCAAATAACTCAGCTCGATGTACCTGATAGCAAACTTCAGGTTAGCTTGACACCAGGCGTTCAAACGAGCACCGCCAACATTAATGTTGTTGTTAGTGGAGGCTAGTTTCATCAATCCCCGCTAACTTCGTTAGCATGAATTGATGATCTTTCTTTAATAAAAATTCCGGTCGTCACTCTTGACGGCCGGACTACAAATAAGGGGGACAATCCGATGAAACATGGAAAATATTTTTTTTGTGGCCTGCTCACAATAATATTATTTTCTATATATTGTACCGCTAGCGCCAGACTTAGAATTACTAATGAATCCAACCTCGATATTATTACCGCAAGCTGCACCGGCGAGTTTCCACCCGTTTCCATTATTAAACAACACCCACCCGATCTGGCTTGGTCAATTATTAAATTAATTATCGGCGGCCAACAAGGCAGCTGTGTTTTTTATAATGGCCAACTTATCATTGCAGCCGCCAGCATTGTACTTTCAGATGATTTGAATGCAGCAACCATTGCTGAATTTGACAAGTATGATACGGATGTTAATGTCACCATTACCCCCGGGATTGGTATCCGCGCAGAAGATATTAACGTCCGTATTTATTAAGTATTCATCTTCCAGCTCACTTGGATGCCGACAACATTTACGCTGGATTTTGCACTACCAACGGTTTGCGTCACAGCAGCCAGTAATACCCCTAAAGGACTCAATGTTTGTATTGTGGAATTGGAATTATTAACCTCGGCATTTTTAATAAAAAAGTGCATCCAACCTAAATCAACCGCAACCGATCGACAAGTTTCCCAATGCAAGCCTAATGCCAACGAATAACGATTGGAATCTGGCAAGCGCACATCGCGCATCCCATCTTGGGTTGGCGTTTGGTCGTGTCCAACGCCCACTTTTAACATTAAACTTTTGAAAATCCAATAATGCAGACCTAGCGCCACATTCCAAGTATTCTTATAATTTTCATGTATGCCAACAATTATAGGCGGATCAGATGCTGCGACATTATTTAAAATCAAATTATTAAATACACTCCACTGAGTATAATAGGCACTAAACATCAAGCTCAACTTTGGATTAATATCCGCATAAAAGCTCATAATGGTGGTAGGTGGTAGATTAATTTCCCCAGTTAAATTATTACTCGTAAAATCCGTTGAACCATTATGAGAAAACCCCTTACCATTGAGTGAAATCTCACTGCGATAGCTAGCCCCAATGCGGATATGCGGGGTAAAATAAATCATACCGCCAATATTCCAGCCATAAGCCCAATCATTTAAATAATTATGCAGTATTGCTAGAGGGGTGATCATAGGAAGGCTGCTATCATAGGTAGCTTCACCATAAAGCGCATCAAAACCAACTCCAATCGAGATATACTTATTAGGGGCAAAAGCAATATTAGGATTAACATTAACGGTTCTTAGCTGAGTTTTAGTTGCTGCAACCGAGATTGGATTATTTAAAGGATAATTCGTCATTAACCCAAACGGCACGGTGACTCCAAAACCAAAAGCCACATAATGATTAAGTGGATACACCACATGAAAATTAGGCACAAAATTGTTCGTATTACTAGAGACTACCGTACTCACAGGGGTAACAATAGGCGAAGCGCCAACCGTTCCCGAATAAGTAATATTTAACGGAATATAAGCCAGTCCCGCACTGATTTCTAAATGCTTTAAATTCGTCATCCCCGCAGGGTTATAATACTCAGTCCCGGCATCATTGGCTTGTGCTGCTACGCCCGAATGCGAATCACCGATGTCGGCCGCATCCTGTTCATACAATTGAAAACCACCGGCATTTGCACCAGCACAATAAACACTTAATACAATTGCGATAACAGATAATTTAGATGGAAAATGAAATTTCATAAAAACTCCTTTTGAAAATAGGCAGAGATATAGGTATACCTAGAGCTTCGTCATCCCGACCGAGCAAAGCTGAGCGAAGGGATCCATTTCCATTTTCGCTGGATTTCTCCATTCGCCCTACGGGCTCAGTCGAAATGACGGAGATGGTTCTGCACAAAAAAAGCAGTATATCCTACTCTGAAATCAATAAGAAGCCTAACATTTATATTCTAATGCATACAAATAGCGTTAGGGGAAGTACTCTATTTGAGTCTATACTTACCATTAAATAAGATAAGCTGAGGATAAGATCATGGTTGTTCGTTTATGGTTCTACATTATTTCGATTGCTGTGCTCGCTTTTATGATCGGCATCAGTTTTATCTGGACACCTATTTGGTGGTTTATGATTCTTGTTGCCCCATTATTTTTCTTAGGGCTGTATGATATTTTTCAACGTAAATTAAATATTCTACGCAATTACCCGGTATGGGGTCACTGGCGCTACTTACTACTTAAAATCCGCCCAGAAATCCAAGCTTATTTTATTGACACCGATCAAAGCGGTAAGCCGTTTAATCGTGAAATGCGCTTTCTAGTCTACGACCGCGCATCTAAATCAGAAGACGTTTTACCCTTCGGTACCCAACGCGACGTCCATGAGCTAGGATATGAATGGGTAAATCATTCCATGGCGCCCACCAAACCTAAATTAGAAACTGTTAGAGTCAAAGTCGGCGGTCCACAATGCACTAAGCCTTATAGTTCTTCGCGATTAAATGTTTCTGCCATGAGCTTTGGTGCAATCAGCCCTGAGGCCATACGTGCATTAAACCGGGGTGCCAAAATGGGAAATTTTGCCCAAGATACTGGTGAAGGCGGTTTAAGTAAATATCACTTACAAGAAGGTGGTGATATTATTTGGGAGATTGGTACCGGATATTTTGGCTGCAGAACAAAAGATGGAAAATTTGACCCTGAAAAATTTAAGAAAAAAGCACAACTTGAAAACGTTAAAATGGTTGAAATTAAAATTTCGCAAGGCGCCAAACCCGCACACGGCGCCATTTTACCAGGACCTAAAGTTACCCGTGAAATTGCTGAAACGCGCGGCGTACCCATTGGTGAGGACTGCCTCTCACCCGCCACCCATTCATCATTTAGCAACCCCATCGAATTAATGCAGTTTGTCCAAAAGCTACGTGAATTAAGTGGTGGTAAACCCGCTGGCTTTAAACTTTGTATTGGTATTCGCAATGAATTTATGGCGATCTGTAAAGCAATACATGAAACCCAAATCTATCCCGATTTTATTGTGATTGATGGCTCAGAAGGTGGAACAGGGGCAGCACCAGTCGAATTTTCTGATTTTATTGGAACACCATTAACCGAAGGGCTGATTTTCGCGCATAATTGTTTGGTTGGCGCCAATATTCGCCATCATATCCGCCTGGTTGCTAGCGGTAAAATTATTTCAGGATTTGATATTGCTACAAAAATTGCGCTCGGTGCAGATATATGTAACAGCGCACGCGGCATGATGTTTTCACTCGGGTGCGTGCAATCTCGACGTTGTCACACCAACACTTGCCCAACGGGCGTTGCAACTCAAGATCCGCATCGCCGATTAGCACTTAATGTTGACACTAAGGCGCCTTTTGTCAGAAACTTTCATGACGCCACATTACAAAGCTTTCTACATGTACTGGGTGCTGTTGGTCATGAAAAACCTGAAGAACTTCACCCAGCTCACATTTTACGCCAGGTAGCCAAAGACAAAGTAATGAGCTATGAGGATATTTATACTTTCCTCGAACCTGGGCAACTCCTTGATGGCACAGCACCTGAAGCATATAACGAGCTGTGGTCACTGGCCAATGCAAACTCGTTCAAATGCAAAATTGGTGAAACCCACCGCGCAAGATCCAGCTCAAAATAGAGAAATACTATGTCAATACAAACCGTCAACCCTTTTACCGGTAAACTTATTAAAGATTATCCCAGCATGTCAAAAACTGATGTGAATGAAATTATATCGAACTGCCACCAAGATTATTTAGTATGGTCTGAAATAAGCTTTGCGACACGGGCAACGAAAATGCTTAAAGTCGGCGAACTGCTTAGAAAACATAAAAACAGGTTGGCTACAGTCGTGGCCGATGAAATGGGCAAACCAACTAATGCGGGTATAGCAGAAATCGAAAAATGCGCCCTCGTCTGTGAATACTATGCAAAAAATACTGAAAAATTATTACAACCGCAGCTAATCAAGACAGACTTACAAAAAAGTTTTGTCACCTACAGACCACAAGGCATTATTTTTGCCATCATGCCGTGGAATTACCCATTTTGGCAAGTTTTTCGCTTTGCTGCACCCAATTTAATGGCCGGTAATGGCTGCTTATTAAAACATGCACCAATATCAACCGGAACAGCACTCGAAATTGAAAAACTGTTTCGAGAAGCCGGCTTTCCCAATAATATTTTTCGAACGCTGGTGATTGGCACTGACCTAGCACCTACCGTTATTGCTGACCGGAGGGTCATTGGTGTAACTTTAACTGGAAGTGAACGCGCTGGCATCGCGGTCAGCAATGAAGCCAGCAAATATTTAAAAAAGGCTGTGTTGGAATTAGGCGGCAATGATCCCTATGTTATTTTGGAAGATGCTGATTTAGCACATGCGGCCAAAACTTGCGTTAGTGCAAGACTCAGTAATTCAGGTCAAATTTGCATTGCCGCTAAAAGAATTATCGTCGTGGATGAGGTCTTTGAAGACTTTCAAAATAAAGTCATTGCAGAAATGAAAGGCTACATTATGGGTGACCCCATGGACAGTAAGACAACGATGGGGCCACTTGCACGTAATGATTTACGTCAGACAGTGCATAATCAAGTACAAAAAAGCATTCAATCTGGGGCAAAGCTAGTCGTGGGCGGAGAAATTCCTACGGGTCCTGGGTTTTTTTACCCGCCCACGTTACTCACTGATGTCATGCCAGGAACGCCCGCATTTGATGATGAAATATTTGGACCGGTAGTCACATTAATTCATGCGAATAATGAAAATCATGCCATCGAGCTTGCAAATCATACTAGGTATGGCTTAGGGGCTGCCGTATTTACCAAAGATATTTTAAAAGGCGAAGACATTGCAGTAAATAAACTCAACGCCGGAACATGTTCTGTAAATACAGCCGTACATTCTGATCCACGCTTACCTTTTGGTGGAATAAAACACTCAGGATATGGACGTGAATTAGGAGCAAACGGTCTAAAATCATTTTTAAATATCAAAACAATTCAAATTAATTAAAATTTATTACAATTTATTACAATTTATTAAAAAAATCTCTAATTTAATTCTATTACTGTTATTTTCAGACAAAAATAATTGTCAAGCGAAAAAATAAATCTATACTTTAGATAATATCAAGATATCTTCATTTATTTCAATACGTTACAAGTTTATTTTGTTTATTACTAACGATATGATTAATTATAATTTTTATAAAAAAAACACGTAAACCGAAAAAAAGAAGATAAAATGATGTCTATTTTATTCTTTATATTCAATTAGTTATAGTGTGTTTGTGCGCGAAAAATATTTAATGCAAACTTTTTTTTATTAATTGATTTAATTCGAAAAAAAACACCCCTTTTTTATTTTATTTTACTTTTTTTCGAAAAAAACAGCGGAAAGATTTGTATTATTATCTCGCTTTGCTATAATTTTGATTAAGAATATACTTCAAGGAGACAATGACAATGGCAACTACTAGAAAACGTCCTAAAACTACTGCAGTTGGTCGGGCGAAAAAGAAACTTAAAAAGTTGGAGTCTAGCCTTAAAAAAGCTACAGCTGAATTAAAAAAAGCTGAAGTTAAGGCAAAAGCTGCACTTAAGAAAAAAGCAGCCGCTGATAAAAAGCGTGCTGCCAAAAAGAAAAAAACAACCAAAAAACGTAGTGCGAAAAGAAAAACTTCCGCTAAACGCAAACCAGCTAAACGTAAAACTACAAAACGTAAAGCTGCTAAGGGTCGCGGTCGTACTAAAAAACGCGCTACTAAGAGAAAATCTACAGCTAAAAGAAAGACTTCAGCTAAACGCCGCGGTCGTCCTCGTAAGAAAAAATAATACGGGATTCTTTTGCAAAAACCCAAATATCTAATATTTGGGTTTTTTTTTGCCTAAAGCGAAGCGTGAGGGCTAACCAGCACTACTAAATATAATAATTTAAAGCAACTACAGCCGAAACAAAGTCTGGCTTACTAACCCCTTTAACTGAAAACCAAACTCCCGCGATCAGCCCCAGGGCTTCGTTAAAGTTATACTCGATGGCGGGCGCCAGGGTATACAATTGAGCTCTTCCTCTGGGATTCAATGCTGGATCACCATTGGGTAAAACGCCCTTTACACCACTGAATGTGTTGCGCTTAGCAGTGGTATAAGTAATATCTAAAGCAGGCACCCAATGCGGCGTGAGCGCAAATTCAAAGCCCGCATCAACACTAAAAGTATTACCCGGACTGACCACGCCCAATGTTCCAACACCACCACCATAGGCGTTAAATCCAGCAACATGCACCTTCCCTAACCACGCGTACAGTAGGCTCAAGCGCCAACGCAAAAAATGCTTGCCGATAAGCACTAACCTTTGAAATGTGCCACCGAAGCTCACTTGATTAGACCCTGCACCGGTTACATCTGTGCCTAGTTTAGTTGGATTTAAATTTTGGTAATTACCTGTTGGCGCGGTCATACCTAAAGTCATCCGCAGATCTGGATGCCACCAATCTCTGCTTTGAGTCAGCGCTTGGAAACCAAGAATTAACTGTATATCACCTGAGGCTGAGTAATATTGGCCTTTTCTTGTCTTGAAGGTGTAGGGAATCACTGCCTCAAAATCAAAAAGGTTCGTTATACCCTGAGTAACCACCATTTCAGGTGTGATTATAATTAACTGCGGAGTACGCAGCACTTGCCCATGACGACCAAAACGCCCGATATGGTTATTAACAAAAATGTAGGGCTCCCAGTTGGTATGGCCCGCGGGTACCGTATGCCCTGCTGGCGCTAACAAAGGCCCTGTCATCCAAGCTAAAGCAAGTGGATCACTTGCCGCAGTTAGATGCTCTACAGCAGTTGGCTGACTTCTAGCAAAAGTATTGATTGAGAGAGAAGAAAATAAAAGCACCAGAAATAGTTTTTGATTATATCTCATAATAAATCTCTTTTATCCTATTGTGCAAGTTCTGCAACACCTATTCCAAGCAAACCAAAACCTATTAACAGCACAACAATAATACCAGCTTTGCCACCAATCGTTCTAAAAGCATCCGGCTTGATCAATGATTTTTTATATCGGGCAGAATAGACCATTAAAGCGGGCAAAATGAGCAAATACACTAATGCAAAAATACCCGCATAATTGACTCCAATCATAAATAATTTAGGGATAAAGAAAATCACGATTAATGGCGGTAAATAGGTTAACCCATAAACCAAAATCGCATTAATGCCCTTCTTGTTCATATGCAATCCATCCGCAATCACATCTGAAAGGCAAACCGAGGCGCCCAAAAAGGTCGTCAGCAAACAAATTGAAGTAAAACCATCCGATAACACCAATGCCAAGTCTGTCTTCGCAAAATAGCTAATTGCAGTTGCCAGATGATAAATATTACCAGATTTTGCTATCGCAGCTAAACCATTGGGGCCGAGATAGGGTACCAGAAGCCGAAGTGCAAGAATCCATATGCTGTAAATAATCAGCGGAATAATCGTGCCAATAATAATCACTAGCTTAATTTTTTTCTTGCTATTATCCAGATAGTGATACAAAGATGGGATCAACATCGCATATCCAAAAGAGATCACACCGGTTAACACCGTACTTTTAAGAGCCAAAAAGTTCGACACACCGTCTGTAGGGATTTTTGCATGCCGGAACATAACAATGACTAAAAGAAAATAAAATATTGCTTTTAGCACCATAAAAATGCTATTAGCAAACCCTGTCACTCGAATGCCCAGTATCACAAACGTAGCCATAACGATCGCAAAAATGATACTGGTTAATTCTAAGGGTAGTTTAAAGTGTAATAGCAACGCATAACTGGAAACCAAACTACCACCCGCTGCAATATAAGCTGCCAAAATTGAATATAACAACAAACAATTCGACAACCATAAAAAAACAACGCCAGGCATACCTAAAGTATTGCGTGCCATGGTGATTAAATGGTCCCCACCCTTGTGAGCCAAAGTAAGCTCTAAAATATAAAACGCGGGGACAAGCATAATCAGCCACATAATGACCAGAAATATCAGCGAATTGATTAAACCGGCACCTGCGGTTACCATCGGCAATGCCAACATGCCTGCCCCAATGGTGGTACCAATAAGCAAAAGAATTGCAAAAAATACTCGAAACATAAGGTCAGCCTAATAAAAAAACTAAGTTTTTCGCCTTCTTTTAATTGCTTTTTTATAACCGGTGATTCGCGGCAAAAATAAAAGTAACAGCATTAACAGCACCGTTAGCAAACCAACAAAATACATCCCAAAGCTAATCACGACCCCAAGTGCAGCAGTTGCCCATAAACTGGCTGCTGTGGTCAGGCCAACGGTATTAACGCCCTCTTTAAAAATTACCCCAGCACCAATAAAACCAATACCGGAGGCAACCTGAGCCGCTATGCGGGTGGTGTCAATTGACGCTGGGAAATAGTGCAACACGACCGGATGCGTTGAAGCCAATCCAAAAACGCAGGCTCCCATACAAACTGCTGCGTAAGTGCGAATTCCTGCTGGACTTTCGCGCAGTTCACGCTCAAAACCAATCAAACCACCCAACACAAACGAAAGTAGCACTTGCCCCAACATAACATAATCATATTTCATGCTTAATATCCTTATAAACTGAAATTATGAGACACTACTCCAAAAATGCATCCATAAACAGTTTTGCATCTTTATTAATAGCATATTGTGAGAAATCACTTACCCCTCGCAACCTCAGGAATTGTTCATCGGTGTAGAAATTACCCGTACATTCGCCACTGTTGGTCATTAACAACAAATGGGTCGCATCACCCATAATTTCAGCTTTACGCGATGCCTGATAAACCGCAGGTGGAAAATGTTTTTCGATTGCAGCGGTGGCAATTGCCGTTTGTGGCCATAAAGAATTTACCGCTATTTTATCTTTTGCAAATTCAGCCGACATGCCTTTGGTACACATGCTCATACCATATTTAGAAATGGTATAAACCAAGTGATCTTTAAACCATTTAGCGTCCATATTTAAAGGTGGCGACACATTAATGATGTGTGGATTTTCAGATTTCTGTAAAAAAGGAATACACGCTTGCGAGGCACAAAAGGTTGCCCTAACATTAACCCCAACCATCAGATCAAAACGTTTCATCGGTGTATGCATAGTATCGGTAATATTTAACACACCCGCATTATTAACTAGCGCATCAATTCCTCCAAAGGTCTCAGCTGTTTTAAGCACAGCAGCTTGTACCGCTTGTGCATCTCGAAGATCAACTTGAATGGGTAATGCTTTACCACCTGCTTTGATGATTTCTTCGGCAACGGTATGAATTGTGCCGGGTAATGTTGGATGTGGGTCAGACGTTTTAGCCAAAACTGCTACATTCGCGCCATCTTGTGCACAACGCAGTGCAATTGCTTGCCCAATTCCGCGGCTAGCGCCGGTGATAATAATGGTTTTCCCTGATAATGTGTTCATAACACTCCTTATTAAATGCAAGGCTAATTATTAGTATTAAAGCACACAAGGTAACATTCCTACGCCCCCTCATCAAGCGGCATTTATGTGTTTTAATTGCATTTAGATGTATAATGTTGCCAAGGAGAGACTGTCATGAATTTTACCATAAAAAAAACAATTTCCGCGCTAAGTTTACCCATTCCACTTATCCTTATTTTACTTATTATTGGTATCTGCATTTTATATGTTAATCATAATGCATGGCTCGGGAAATTATTGGTTGTTATTGCCGCAGTCATTCTGATTGTTTTTACCACGCCTTGGATTCCGAATCTTATGCTTCACAATCTTGAAAAAGAATATCCACCGTTAACCATCGCACCTAAAACTGTTATTGATATTGTGGTCTTGGGTGCAGGCAATGGCGGTTATTCCAACTACCCCGCTAATGATCAATTAAGTTCAGCGTCACTATCAAGATTAGTCGAAGGTATTCGACTGCACGAACAGATTAAAGATAGTAAATTGATTTTATCGGGTGGGCGTATTTTTGGCTCACCACCAGATAGCAAAATAATGAATAACGTGGCCACCATGCTCGGAGTAAAACCAGAAAATATTTTAATGGAAGCAGGTTCAAGAGATACTTATCAAGAAGCCATTAACTTAAAAAAAATTCTAGGTACCAAGCCTTTTATCTTAGTAACTTCCGCCTATCATATGCCGCGCGCAATGGCGCTGTTTCAACATCAAGGCATGCACCCGATCGCAGCCCCTACGCAATTACTGCTCGGTAAAAAACGTTTTACAGTAAAAAATTATTTACCTAATAGTATTTATTTGCTGTATAGCGATATTGCGTTTCATGAGTATTTGGGAGTATTGTGGAACAAGTTAAGCGGGAAAACGTAGCCGCATAAATTTTTGTCCGGGCTACACCTATAATTAACCCGCGCTAGGTATATACCCAACGCAGGTGAGTATTAGGTTTTGATTTGTAATATTTAGTTCAAAGGCCGATAAGAACTTCAGTTTTATTAACCCATGAGCTACGCCGTTCTTACGCAGCGGTCGCCACGGTTATTATAAGGCGCAACGGATTCATATTAAGAGACCTTTGCGTTCTTTTCATAGCCGCAGCGTCTGCGTAAGAAAAAACTTCTTCGAGCGGCTTTTTAGCCAAAAAATCAAAGCTACCAATGTCAAAGCCCATGCTAAGAAGGCCTAATTTCCAAACGCTTTGGGTATATTAATATACTCGACGCGTTCATGGAATCTCTCAAACTCATCTTGATGAAAACTCGCCAACATTAAATGATTACTTTTCCCTAACTTAAACCAATGCTGAGTATCTTTATCTATATAAATAACATCACCCGCTTCCACTTCAAACAATAAATCCTTTTCTTGCAGCTTAAAACCAAACGTTCCTCCACCTTGTAATATCACATGCATCTCATTGCCGTGATTAATGTGTGGGGTTTCACTTTTTTTAAGTCTGGTTTTTAAATGCTCGCTTATCGGCTCTTCAATTTTAGCCACAATGGTAGGCATCAACCTATAATCCAATGATTTCTCTATAACATCTAAAGGTAAAAGTTCATAGATTTTTTGTTTATCAAAATCGTCTATGCAATTATCAGCAAGTCGTACTAATTCCTCACTGAACGTAACCGGCATATAAAAATTAGGGGTTATTATATTGTTAATTAAATTCGCTTCAGAAATGATTTCATTTTTTTCAGTTATTAATGTTGCCATCACGCCACCCTCCTTTGACAGCCTCATTGTAACTTAAACATACGCAGCTGTCATTAAT
>CAXMUH010000122.1:0-2106 GCA_964196565.1 uncultured Legionellaceae bacterium
TTACGGCGTTTTTATTTTGTGTGAGTTTGTATAAGCAATTAGGATTTACGCGATCTGTTTA
Source organism: uncultured Legionellaceae bacterium (assembly GCA_964196565.1). Lineage (GTDB taxonomy): Bacteria > Pseudomonadota > Gammaproteobacteria > Coxiellales > Coxiellaceae > 2-12-FULL-42-15. The sequence continues at coordinate 62 of CAXMUH010000122.1, forward strand.
GTCTTGGCACTTTTTTTAAAAAACATCCAATATAATACCGGTATAATAACAAGGGTTAAAAGTGTTGCAAAGGTTAATCCAAACATAATCACCACAGCCATGGACACAAAAAACGCGTCAAATAGCAGAGGAATCATGCCTAATACCGTTGTAATCGCGGCTAAAGCGACCGGGCGCATTCGACTCAGTGAAGAGTTAATAATGGCTTCATAGACAGGAGAGCCTTGTTTTATTTGGTCATCAATTTCATCGATTAAAACAATCGAATTTTTGATTAACATTCCAGATAGACTTAAAAATCCTAACAATGCCATAAATCCAAATTCGGTTCCAGTCGCTAATAAGCCGACAATGACACCGATAATTGACAGCGGCACTGTTAACCAAATGATAAGGGGTTGTCGTAATGTGCCAAATAATAAAATAACCACGATAATCATTGCAATTATACTAATCGGCAGCTGCTTTGCCAGTGCCGTTTGTGCATCATGCGAATTTTCATATTCACCACCCCATTCCATAAAATAGCCGGCGGGCAGTTTTATTGCTTCAATTTTGGCTGCCATTTTATCATATACTACACTGGCAGGTCCGGATTTTGGTTCGCTTGACGTGGTGATGGTCATTAATCGATTGCGCCGATGTATGCGTGAATTCTTCCAGGTGGTTTTAATTTCTGAAACCACTTGGCCGATGGGTATGGCTTTATTATAAACCGGGCTCCATATCTGTACCGAATCAATGTTAGCAATGTTTAAGCGTTCTTTATCGGGTGGGCGTGAAACAATCGGAATTAATTTATCAAGTTCGCGGTAAATACCCACTTGTTTGCCACTGAAAGCATTTTGTAATGCTTCGGTTACATCCTCAAAGCCAATACCGGTTGATCTTGCTTGGGTTTGTGAGTACACCGGTTCAATCACTTTAACTTTTTGTCGCCAATCATCGCGAATATCGATTGCCCCCGGTGTTTGACGCATAATTTCTTGTGCTTGGTTGGATAAATTGCGAAGCACTTGTGGATCGGGACCGCTAAAACGTGCCTCAATTTTTGCGCCAGAACCTGGCCCTAGGCGAATAAATCGAATTTTAGGTTCTGAGTTAGGGAATTTTGTTGCGATATAACCTTTAATACTTTTGGAGACCCCATTGATTTGTTTGTAGTCTTTAACTTCAATAATAAATTGACCGTAACTAGAATTAGTTTTTTCAGGCTCATATACCAGCATTAAACGTTGCGCACCACCGCCGACGATCGAGGTAACGTTTTTAACCTCTTGCATCGTTTTAATATGCTCTCTAATTTTCTGCATATCTTCTGCGGTAGCGCGAATATCCGTACCTTCAGGTTTCCAGTAATCAAGGTAAAACATCGGTGTGGTTGAATCTGGAAAAAAACTTTGTTTAACATATCGAAACGCATACATGCTGGTGCCAAGTAATAAAATCATAACGATTACTGTTAACCAACGAGCTTTAAGTAGACCCGTTAAAGTTGATTTATAAAAGCGATAAATAAAATTGCTATGCACGGGTTTATTTGATTCTTTGCCGGGTTTGAGGAGGTGATAACAAAACATTGGAGCGACAGTGATGGCTAGAAACCAGCTTAACATTAAGGAGATAAAAATTACTGAAAATAAAGAGCGGGTATATTCACCTGTTGAGTCTTCTGACATACTGACCGCAGCAAAAGCCAAAATGCCGACTAAGGTGGCTCCAAATAAAGGCCATTGAGTTTTTTTAACAACTGCAATGCTGGCTTTAAGCTTATCTTCACCTTTTTGCACGCTGACCAGTATCCCTTCGGCCACCACAATGGCATTATCTACCATCATTCCAAGACCAATAATCAATGCACCTAAAGATATTCTTTCAAGGTCAATGCCAAACAAATACATAATAAATAACGTACCTAATACGGTAAGCAATAAAATGGCACCAATAATAATGCCACAGCGCAATCCCATAAACATCAATAAAATTGCAATGACAATCGCTAAGGCTTCAATCACACTGATGACAAAGCCATTAATTGATTTTGT
>CAXMUH010000123.1:0-8136 GCA_964196565.1 uncultured Legionellaceae bacterium
CAGAGCAACGAAAAGAACAACTAGAAAAATCGGAAAAATCAGAAAAATCAGAAAAATCAGAAAAATCAGAAAAACCTGAGAAACCTGAAAAACCTGAGAAACCTGAAAAACCTGAGAAACCGGAAAAAACAGAATCAGAAACAGAAATAGGGTAAGGCAATGCCGAAGATGAAAACAAACCGGGGTGCAGCGAAACGCTTTAAGCGAACTGGAAATGGCCAGTTGAAGCGTGGTGCTTCTAATCGTCGTCATATTTTAATTAAAAAAGCAACGAAGCGTAAACGCCATCTGCGTGGGTTAAGAAATGTTAACCCAAGTGATGTGAAAGCAGTTAACGCAATGTTAGCCAAGTAACTGGGAGTAAAGTTAGAATGGCAAGAGTAAAACGTGGTGTAACCGCAAAAGCCCGTCACAAAAAAGTAATGGAAGAGGCCAAAGGTTATTATGGTGCTCGTTCTCGTGTTTATCGCGTAGCAAAACAAGCGGTTATTAAAGCTGCTCAGTATGCTTATCGTGATCGTCGTCAGCGCAAACGTGAATTCCGTGGTTTATGGATTGTTCGCATTAATGCAGCTGCTCGCATCAATGGTTTGTCTTACAGCCGTTTGATGAATGGTTTAAGCAAAGCGGGCATTGAAATGGATCGTAAAATGCTTGCAGAACTTGCGGTAAATGATAAAGCTGCCTTTGCAAAATTAGCAGAGCAGGCTAAATCAGCTATAGCGGCATAAATTATATTTTTGACGCCAAAGCGACAAGCTCTTGGCGTCAACATCTTCAAGCTTTAAGACTTTCACTATGGAACAACAACTCACTCAACTTCTCAAAACTGCAAAAACTGCCATCAATGATGTAACCGATTTAAAATCCCTTGATGCTTTGCGGGTCAAATTCCTCGGAAAAAAAGGTGAACTTACTGACATTTTAAAAGGTGTGGGCAAATTACCTAAAGAAGAAAAACCTAAAATTGGCAAAATCGTTAATGAAGTTAAAACAGAATTGCAGCAAACATTAGCGGTTAAAGAGCAAGCAATGCGCGAAGCAGACCTTGTTAAACAGCTCGAACAAGAAGCGGTTGATATTACCTTGCCTGGCAGACAAGATGGCTTAGGCAGTTTGCACCCAGTCACTCAAGTCAAAGCGCGAGTAATTTCGCTGTTTTCAAAGATGGGCTTTGATATTGTTGAAGGGCCAGAAGTTGAAGATGATTATCATAATTTTGAAGCCTTAAATATTCCAGAATTGCACCCGGCTCGTGCCATGCAAGATACCTTTTATTTTTCTGATGGTTCACTTTTAAGAACGCACACGTCCCCGGTACAAATTCGTGAAATGGAAAAGCGTGGCGTTCCGATTCGATTAATTGCCTTAGGTCGGGTGTATCGCCGTGATTCCGATCAAACGCATACCCCAATGTTTCACCAGGTTGAAGGCTTGGTGATTGAAAAGCGCTGCAGTTTTACTGATTTAAAAGGCGTCTTATCCGATTTTCTTAATGCTTTTTTTGAAAGCGATTTAACGCTTCGATTTCGCCCTTCTTATTTCCCTTTTACCGAACCTTCAGCAGAAGTTGATATCTATAAACCTGAAACTGATGACTGGATGGAAGTTCTCGGCTGTGGCATGGTTCATCCTAACGTTTTAAAAAATGTCGGTGTCGATCCTGATGAGTATTGCGGATATGCCTTTGGCATAGGACTTGATCGATTGGCGATGCTGCGATATCGGATCCCTGATTTACGATTATTATTTGAAAATGATATTCGATTTTTGCAACAATTTTAATTTGCCGGCCGGGAAGCAACTAAAGGTAGAACAACAATGCAATTTAGCGAAAATTGGCTTAGACAATGGGTTAATCCAGCAGTTGATACCAATCAACTAGCCGAAGCATTAACCATGCTTGGTTTAGAAGTTGATACTGTCATGCCAGCAGGTTTAGATTTTACGGGTGTGGTTGTGGGTGAGGTTGTGTTACGTGAGCCGCATCCCAATGCGGATCGCTTGAGTTATTGCCGAGTTAATATTGGTGAAAAAGATCTGATCGAAGTCGTTTGCGGTGGCACCAATGTTCGAACCGGAATAAAAGTCGCATTTATTAAAGTGGGTGGTGTTCTGCCGGGTGATTTCAAAATTAAAAAAGCCAAACTTCGTGGTGTTGAATCCAGAGGCATGATTTGTTCTACCAAAGAATTAGGTTTGGGCGAGGGCATTGCTGGAGAGATTATTGAATTACCCGAAGATGCGCCGGTGGGTATGGATTTCCGTGAATATATCGCGCTTGATGACAATATGATTGATGTTGAGCTTACCCCGAATCGTGGAGATTGTGCCAGTATTTTAGGGATTGCTCGAGATTTATCTGCAAAATTTGAATTGCCGATAAATAGTCCGGGGATTGATGCGATTGAATCGGTTAATAAAAGCAGCCTGAGTATTAAAAATTCAGCGCCTGCACAATGTCCGCGTTATGTTGGTCGGGTTATCAATAATATTAATTTAAAAGCGATAACGCCAGTGTGGATGCAAGAAGATTTGCGCCGATCGGGTTTGCGTTTGGTTAATCCAGTGGTTGATATTAGTAATTACGTGATGCTAGAACTCGGCGCGCCAACACATGCTTTTGACCTGGATAAATTAGACTCCGGCATTGAAATACGTTGTGCTAAAGACGGTGAAGAAATCACTTTGTTAGATGGCCAAACCGTCAAATTAAAAAAGAATACTGTTGTTATTGCCGATGCTACGCGAGCTCAAGCAGTCGCTGGGGTGATGGGCGCTCTGCACACTTCGGTTGATGAACACACAAAAAATGTTTTTCTCGAATGTGCCTACTTTAATCCTGCTAGTGTCTGCCAGTCAGCACGCCAAATAAATACCATCAGTGATTCATCTTACCGTTTTGAGCGCGGCGTGGATTATAAGTTGCAAAAATTAGCGATTGAACGTTTCACCCAATTATTATTAGAGATTTGTGGGGGCGAACCCGGTCCGGTATGTGAAGTTGTTGAGAAGAAATTTTTACCCGTCCAACCGTTGGTGACTTTGCGTCAGAATCAAATCAAACGCTTATTAGGCATTGAGATTGATGATGCTTCAGTTGAAGCCATTTTAACGAGCTTGGGTATGACGGTTACTAAAATTGATCATGGCTGGGAAGTGTTGGTTCCAAGCTATCGATTCGATATAACCATGGAAGCGGATTTGATTGAAGAGTTGGTGCGCTTGCATGGCTACAAAAATCTTCCTGCGACCACTTTATTGGGTGAGCTAAAAATTCCACAAGAGTCAGCAACCAAGCTACCGTATTTGCGTGTGCAAAATTTATTAACTGATCTCGGGTACAGTGAAGCAATTACTTATAGTTTTGTGGATCCTCATTTGCAACGGCACTTTGACGCAGAAGGTGAATTTTTAACTTTGGCCAATCCTTTATCAGAAGAAATTAGTGTTATGCGCACCAGTCTTTGGCCAGGACTTGTTCAAGCACTGCAATACAACTTAAATCGCCAAGTGCAACGATTGCGCCTTTTTGAGACTGGCTTATGTTTTGTAAAAGAGGGAAAAGAATTAAAGCAGCATTCAAGAGTGGCGGGCTTAATTGCTGGTCAGGCACATCCTCCGCAATGGGATAAGAAAGATCGCATGGTCGATTTTTTTGATTTGAAGGGTGATATTGAACAATTGTTTTGTGAAACTAACCAGAATAAGAAATTGAGCTGGAAAAAGTCAAACCATCCCGCACTGCACCCTGGGCAGTCGGCAGAGCTGTTTTTGGATGAAATTTCGGTGGGCAATGTGGGCGCATTACACCCGAAAATCGTTGAATCGTTGGGCTTAAGCGTCTCCCCGTATGTCTTTGAACTTGATATGGATAAAATAAGTACAATTTTGCCTCCAAAGTATGATTTAATATCAAAATTTCCTGCAGTTCGCCGAGATCTTGCTATAGTTATCGATGACAACATTAGCGCAGAAGCTATTGAAAAAAATGTCAGAGATTTTGCAGGGCACTTATTGCTAGATTTTAAAATTTTTGATATATATCATGGCGAAGGTATTGAATTAGGGAAAAAAAGTGTGGCTTTGGGCTTGACCTTTCAGGAACCATCGCGCACTCTTATAGACGAAGAAGTGAATGATATAGTGACGCGCGTTGTGTCGGGGTTAGAGGTTAAACTAAAGGCAATATTGAGGGCATAAGCTATGGCACTCACAAAAGCAGATATTTCAGAACACCTGTTTAATGTAGTGGGTCTGAACAAAAGAGAAGCAAAAGATTTGGTCGAAATTTTTTATGAAGAAATTCGGGCATCTCTTGAGCGTGGTGAACCGGTGAAGTTATCCGGTTTTGGTAATTTTAATTTGCGTGATAAGAGTCAGCGTCCAGGACGTAATCCGAAAACCGGTGAAGAAATTCCCATTACTGCACGACGTGTGGTTACCTTTCGAGCAGGACACAAGCTGAAATCCAGGGTGGAAAAGAATGTCAAGCCACAAGACGAAGAGCAGTAAGGCAGAAGATATCTTACCGTCTATTCCTGATAAAATTTATTTTACCATTGGTGAAGTGGGGCGACTTTGTAAATTAAAACCACATGTGCTGCGTTATTGGGAGCAGGAGTTCACTCAACTCTCACCCAGTAAGCGACGTGGTAATCGCCGTTATTATCAGCATAAAGATGTTCTTCTAGTGCGCAAGATCAGGGAGCTATTGCATGAGCAAGGCTATACCATTGAAGGTGCTCGGCAGCAATTATCAGGTGTAACGCCTAAAGACAATCGCGAAGAAAGATTGTATAATGCTCTGCAAACTGCCGTAGGGAAATTAGAAAAGGTCGCACAAGACTTACGCTAAGCGATATTTAGAGTTCAAACCCAGTGACGTGCATGTGGCGTGTCACTGGGTTTTTTTTATTTTTTTGTGACAACCAAAAGCGGGGCGTAGCGCAGCCTGGTAGCGCACTTGCATGGGGTGCAAGGGGTCGCCAGTTCGAATCTGGCCGTCCCGACCAATAAAATGACCTACGAGTGCCGGAATTGGCTTTGACGTAGCCCGGACAAGCAATCTTTGATTGCGCGGCCGGAAAAATAAAAACCTGGCCGACAAGTCGTTAAGGCGTCGAGTGCCGGAATTGGCTTTGACGTAGCCCGGACAAGCAGTCTTTGATTGCGCGGCCGGAAAAATAAAAACCTGGCCGACAAGTCGTTAAGGCGTCGAGTGCCGGAATTGGCTTTGACGTAGCCCGGACAAGCAATCTTTGATTGCGCGGCCGGGAAAATAATAAACCTGGTTGTTCAGGCTGCCAAGGAAAACAGGAGAATATGGATGTTAAAATTTTTACGTAATAGTTTGTTTCCTTTGTTTCTCATATTGGTCTGTCCGATGACGGTGATGATCGTTTGGCAGTTGAATACTGATCTGCACGGATCATTATTGGCTTATTGGCAATACATTAAAACCACAAATTTTTTTACTGCTCTTTATTATTTCTGGCAACCGGTCTTATTTGGTACGGCCATGGCCTGGAAAATTATTGCCTGCTTTGGGTTAGTGCAGTTAATCCTAATGCGCGTGGTACCCGGCAAGCGTTTCGAAGGGCCATTGACGCCCAAAGGCAATACCCCAATCTACAAAGCCAATGGATTTTCCTGTTATCTTATTACCATGGTTTTATTTTTTGTTGGATCCTATGGCCTGGGCTGGTTCTCTGCCACCATTATTTACGATAATTTTCTTGGAATTTTAGGCGCTTTAAATGTCTTTAGCCTGCTTTTTTGCTTATTGTTGTATATTAAGGGTCGATATTTTCCTTCAACGACTGATAAAGGCGTGACCGGTAATTTTATCTTTGATTATTACTGGGGGACCGAACTCTATCCCAGAATATTGGGTTGGGATATTAAGCTTTTTACCAATTGCCGTTTTGGAATGATGAGTTGGCCATTAATTATTATTTCATTTGCCGCAAAACAGACGCAAGTTTATGGTTTAAGCAATTCAATGCTAATTTGTGTGTTGATTATGCTGGTTTATATTACCAAATTCTTTTGGTGGGAAACCGGCTATTTACGATCTTTAGATATAATGCACGACCGTGCGGGATTTTATATTTGTTGGGGCTGTTTAGTGTGGGTTCCAGCGATCTATACTTTGCCAGCGATGTATTTAGTTAATCATCCCTATCATTTTAGTTGGTTAGCCGGAGCTTTTATTTTGGCAGCCGGCGTAATCAGTGTGATGCTAAATTACTTTGCCGATCGACAGCGCCAAATGGTGCGCGCCACTAATGGCGAATGTAAAATATGGGGCAAAAAACCTGAAATTATCAAAGCACAATATGTGACAAAAGAAGGCGAAACTAAAAACAGTATTTTATTAGTATCGGGCTGGTGGGGCGTCTCAAGACACTTTCACTATCTCCCTGAAATATTATCCGCATTTTTTTGGACTTTGCCGGTGTTATTTTTAAATTTTTTACCGTGGTTTTACGTGATCTTTTTAACAATTTTATTATTTCACCGTTCGATCCGTGATGAAGCGCGATGCCGTGAAAAGTATGGTTTATATTGGCAGCAATATTGTGAGCGTGTTCCGGGGCGAATATTTCCACGTTTTAAATTGAGCAGCTTAGTCGATAAAACCGAAACTAGCTGAAATTAACTGAAATTAATTGGCAGCGGTTTCGCTGGATTGATTAAGCTTAACCAATCGATCTATAATAAAGCGTACTGATCTCGGGCTGATTTCCAGCTCTTTGGCAACTTGGCTAAGTTTTTTACCTTGTTGAAGTCCGCTAATAATCCGGGTCTCATATTCTGTGAGCTGATGGGGATGAAAATTTTTATTCATGCAGAGCTCTCGTTTAAGTGAAAAATACAAGTGTATACCTCGCGGTATGGAAATAGGTGTAGCCCGGACGATCCTCACGCTTCGCGCGTGACAGGCTTTGTCGGCCGGGAAGTATCATGCAAAGCATGATTCCAACTCTTTGAGCCGCGCTTCGTACAACATTCCCGGCCAAAAATAAAGTTTTGTCCGGGCTACGCTTATTTTCATACCGACACCAGTATAGATAACTACAGAAAACAAACAATACCGTAGAGTATTTGGAGAAATTAAATGAACGTATTTATTATTCGACATACAGCCACTGCTGATTTATCGTTATTTGAGCAATGGGCAAAAAAATCAGATCATTCCTTAACAATCCTCAATGTTTGCGAAGAATCAAGTTTTGAATTCCCCGCTTTAGAAGACGTCGATGCCTTAATCACTACCGGTGGGCCGCAATGTGCGCCTCTAATAGACCGTTATCCTGAGCTGATGCATGAAATTAAGTTTTTGACCCAAGTGATCGAAGCCAAAAAACCTATTTTAGGTATTTGTTTGGGCGGTCAATTGCTGGGGCACGCCTTTGGTGCAGCTGCGGCGCGAAGTCCTGAACCAGAGTTTGGCTATTACCCGCTGACATTGACAAAAGAGGGTGAGAACGATCCATTGTTTAAATCACTTTCCAATCCGTTTGATAGTCTGCATTGGCATCAAGATATGATCGGTGTGCCTGTTGATGCGGTAATTTTAGCAAAATCACGAGGCTGTCCGGTTCAAGCGGTAAAGTTTTGTGAAAATGCTTATGCGCTGCAATTCCATTGGGACTTTACTCGTTCAATGGTTATTAAATATCTGCAAAAAATGGAAGATCATATGCCGATCGGTAGTTATGTGCAGCATGCGGATGAAATGTTATTAGCAGACTTTTCGTATATGAAAAAGAAGCTTTATGCTTTGCTTGATAGCTTTACTTCCTTAAGATAACATTATATTAAAGTTATCTTACCAGCATATCAAATAATTTAGTCAAACGTATCCTTTCATTTTTTTCTTGGTTACAATATTACATAGACAAATTAAATGAGCGACTCAATATGGCTAACGCAACGACAAGCCGCTCACAGGGAAAGTGTAAGCAACTAACTCTTCAGCAGGAATATGCTGAGTTAAGGGGAAATCTTTCCAATCATATTGATTTGGCATTAAACCGTTTACAATCAAAAGGGGTTGATGTCGACGACAAGCAGTATGAAAATCAAAATTTGCTTGAATACGCCCTATATCTTAAAGATCGTAATATT
>CAXMUH010000124.1:0-16254 GCA_964196565.1 uncultured Legionellaceae bacterium
TTGATTGCTGCCTTTTTTGTTTGGTCAGCATTTGTAACAATCAATGAAACGTCAACCACGTTTGGTGAGTTAGCTCCCAAAGGAAATGTGCAAATTTTACAGCATCTTGAGGGTGGTATTGTTTCAAAGGTATTAGTAAAAAGCGGCGACGTTGTTAAAAAGGGTCAGCTATTGCTTCAGCTAGCTTTTACAGGTCAATCTGCTGAATTAAGTCAGTTGCGCAGCAAAGAAGTTTCACTGATTTTAAATTCAAGCCGTATTAATGCTTTTCTTAATAATCAACCTGCTGATATCATCGAATGGGGCAATCGTGTTGTTCAGTCAAAATATAATCCAGTGCAACAGAAAGCTCAAATTGCAACTTTTCTCCAAGATCAGCAACGCCTATTACAACAACAGTATGCTACCTTAAGATCCCAAGCTGCATCACTGAAAAACACGATTGCGCAGCGCGAAGAAAAATTAAAAGAGCTTCATCAGCAAAAAATAATCTGGAAGAAGCATATTGATTTGTTGCGGCAAGAATTTGGCATGTACCAAAAGCTAAAAAAAGATAACTATGTTTCACGTAAAGATTATCTAACGGTACTGCGTGCAGTTAATAAAGCCAAAGGTGATGGTGTGCGAATTGATAGTGAGATTGAACAAACTGAAGAGTCTATAGACGAGTCGAAAAATAAATTAGCAGAGGTTGCATCCAATGCACGCGAAGAGGCGCTAGAAGAACTTTCTAAAATTAATTCAGAGTTATTGGATGTTCGTCATCGAATTGAAAAATCAACAGCACGTATTGAACGTACCAACGTAAAAGCACCAGTAGCTGGTACAGTAAAGGGATTGGATGTAGCTCCAGGTAATGTGATTAAGCCAGGAGGCACTTTGCTGGAAATTGTGCCCGAAGGTGGCGAGCTATTGGCAGAGAGTAAGATTTTGCCGCGAGAGGTGGGTCATATTAAAATTGGTGATGAAGTTAGCGTTAAGGTCCTTACCTATGATTACGCACGTTACGGAAGCATTAAAGGAAAATTAACAAGTATATCGGCATCGACTTTTGATGACACCGAAGGGAAACCCTATTACAAAGCGAAGATCGAACTTGAAAAGCAATATATAGGTAGTAAACGTAATCCAAGGCGTCTTCGAGCAGGAATGACGGTGCAGGCAGATATTATAACCGGTGAAAAAACATTATTACAATATCTGTTAAAACCAATTCATCGCTCGGTAAGTGAATCATTTACAGAACGTTAATCGCTTTATTTGATCGATTCTTAGCAATTTATTGGTTTTCTTTACGCGATTGGGGATTGTCAAGGGGGAGAATTACTGATCGATTCTATTCCTCTAATCGGTGATGATTCTCTCAGTTGATATTTTTTGCTCGCAAATTTTATCTTAAATTGAGAAAGTTAGCTTTACTTCTGCTATAAGCTTCACTAAAATCGACTGTTGATTCTATGGATTATTCCAGTAATTTTCTGGTAAATAATTTTCTTGTAATTATATTAACTTATTTGGTAGGGAACGAATGACCACTAGTTCTTCTGTTTTGATTGCAGCTGTTTGCGCGCTTATTGTTATAGTTATTTTGATGATCTTTTTAATTGTTAGGAAGCGTAGGGGCTTCACCGACGCTGCTGAATATATTAATGAGCAGATTTATGTTGGTAATCTACCTTATCGTGCCAATGAGGACGATTTGCGCGATTATTTTAATCGTTTTGGAACAATTGACTCCGTTCGTGTTATTCGTAATTTTAAAACAGGCCGTTCAAAAGGCTATGCTTTTGTGACTTACCTGGATTCCGCTGAGGCAAATGCTGCTCTTGTGTCTCATGGAAAAGATATGCAAGGACGAACCATGGTAGTCAGGATTGCCAAACCACGCCAAGCCCAAGACTAATCTAGGACTAACCAGCAGACCTGAAAATCTACCCAAATTATTTCCAACGAGAATTTAGAGCCTGGACGACATCGCCTACCAAGAGTATCATTGCAGTCTTATAGTAGATGATCGGAAATACATAGATGCAAGCTTTAGTAATAGAAAACCTTTCAAAGAAATATAAAAACGGTGTTCAAGCATTAAGCGATATTAACCTGACAGTAGAGATGGGTGACTTTTTTGCGTTGCTTGGCCCAAATGGCGCTGGAAAATCCACTTTGATCAGCATCTTGGCATCCTTGGTAGATAAATCTAGCGGCAAAGTGTCAATTGTTGGATATGATATTGATCAAAATTTCGCCCAGGCAAAATTATCCATGGGGTTGGTGCCGCAAGAATTTAACTTTAATCCCTTCTATACTGTTGAACAAATTTTAATTAATCAAGCAGGCTATTACGGTATATCCCAATCAGCGGTGCGTCCGCGTATTGAAAAGTACCTTAAAAAACTTGGTCTCTGGCACAAGAGAAAAAGCAGTGCGCGTGAATTATCAGGCGGCATGAAACGTAGGCTGCTGATTGCGCGTGCATTGGTGCACGAACCTAAAGTGCTTATTTTGGATGAGCCAACCGCTGGGGTCGATATTGAGTTGCGGCGGATGATGTGGGATTTTTTATCTGAACTTAACGCAAGTGGCGTTACCATTATTTTAACTACCCATTATCTGGAAGAGGCTGAGTATTTGTGCCGTAATATTGCCATTATTGATCGTGGAAAATTAATTCTGCATACCTCGATGCCGACTTTATTACAACGCCTGGAATCTGAAAAATTTATTTTATATTTATCAGATACGCTCGCTGATTTGCCTTGTGTTCCGGGATACAATTTCAGAAAAATTGATAATGAAACATTGGAAGTGGAAGTGGCAAAAGAATTTGGCTTGTCGCGTTTATTTCAGGAGCTTAATAAACTTGGCATTACAGTTACTAGTATGCGCAATAAAGTTAGCCGTTTAGAAGAGCTTTTTATACGTTTAACCTCAGAAAAATAAAATTAATGTAATTTTTCTTGCGATAGAATATTTTTAATTTGAAGGAATTATTGATGAATTTCAAGCAAATGTTTATTGCTTTTTTTACCATTGTCTATCGTGAATGGGTGCGCACCTTTCGCATTTGGGGTGGAACTTTGCTACCGCCCATTATTACCACGGTGCTTTATTTTGTGATTTTTGGCAATGTCATTGGCAAGCGGGTTGGCTTGATGGATGGTTATCCTTATTTGCAATTTATCGCACCCGGTTTAATTATGATGGCTGTAATTACTAATTCCTATGCATGTACTGTGTCTGCTTTTTTTGGTGCTAAGTTTCATCGTGATATCGAAGAAATGCTGGTAACGCCGATGCCATTTTCGATAATGTTAGCAGGGTTTATGGTGGCCGGGATGGTTAGAGGCGTTTTGGTTGGGATTATTGTTACCGTTATTGCGCTGTTATTTACGCATCTTACAATGCACTCAGTGCTTTCGGTAATTTTCGTCACCTTGTTGTGTTCTGCTATTTTCTCATTGGCGGGTATATTAAATGCAATGTATGCTAAATCGTTTGATGCGATTTCCATTATCCCAACCTTTGTATTAACCCCGCTGACTTATTTGGGTGGTGTATTTTACTCTTTAGCATTATTGCCACCGATTTGGCGTTATCTTTCTATGGCCAATCCGATTGTCTATATTATACATAGTTTTCGTTATGCAATTTTAGGGACGAATGCGGCGGGTATTCCGATAGCTTTTAGCGTGATGTTTTTAGTGGCCTTTGGGATGTTTGTTCTCACCTGGTGGTTGTTAAAGCGGGGCGTTGGGGTTCGGCAATAAATTGATGAGTAATTGTTAACTATGGCCTCAAAATGTGGTATAAATTTGATCTAATCTGCTAAGATTTTACTTGTTTATTTTTTGGGCCAAGCATGACTGATTTAGATACCGCATCAAATAAATTGGATAAACCTGTCTCACAGAGGTTCGATTTATATAATATTCTATTTAAACGTGTTCCGGCACTGTATCGCAGAGCTGACGCAGTCTTACACCTTACCGTTCTGGGGATTTTACTAGCCTCGATTGTGATATTGATTTTTAATCACTTCACCCATGACTATACAACGCTTAATGTTTCAGCGGCGTTGGTGACGGCGATTCCTGGCGTTTTTGTGGTTTGGGTGCTGGGAACCTTGATGTACCCTAAGCGGCCACGATTAGGCTTATTTTTATCCAGTTTGGCGCAAATGTACTTTTTTATTATTGTTATTGTGATGGCTTTGGCTGCTGCGATTACGACACCATTTGCTGTGATTGATGCTCATTTGTTAAAATTTGATCAGTTTTTTGGTTTTTCAACCCTAAAGCTTATGTCTTGGGCTTATCATTATCCTTGGCTCAGTCATGGTCTTAAAGAGGCTTACGATAGTTGGTTTTTTGAGCTCGCGTTAACCCCTTTATTTCTGGCGTTACTTAATGATCGAGTTGAGATTGACCGTTTTATAATTGCTACGTTTATTGCTTTCTTAATTGCCGGTGGGATTTATTACTTTTGGCCGACGATTGCTCCAGCAGGCGTTTTATCAAGTTCATATTTTATGCAAAGCCAGCACGATTTAGTGCAACGTTTTTATGAGGTGCATCATCATCTGCGGCTGACAGTATTTGATGGCGGTATTATTGCGTTTCCATCTTGCCATGTGATTAATTCACTAATTGTTTTATATGCTTGGCGTCGTTATCGCTGGGTTTTTTATCCCCTGTTAATCATAAATATCTGTTCGATATTTGCCACAATGGCGTTGGGTTATCATTATTTGGCTGATGTTTTGGCTGGATTTTTATTTGCCTATATTTCCGTCAAGCTAGCAACACTTTTGCTTATAAAATACTCAAAAAAGCCGAATCTATACACCTAGTTCTCTTTACTTCTACGTTCTCATTATGTACTCTATTAGTATGTGCATTGCAATTCGATATAAGGAAGGTGACTTGGAGCGTAGCGTCGGCTTTCGGGAGCCGCAGGCTAAGCTACCGATTAAATTAAAGCGTCAAGGTTACCAATGGGTCACGTGGGGTAGGCGTGTGCACCAGGCGGGCAATTTGCCTTTGGGGGGTTGTGCGCGTCATGAGCATATCTGTGCGGGCCTGTGGGATGCTTATTTCCCAAAACCGGTGATTATCACCGCGCATGCCTTTATGGAGCGGGATATTGAGGGAGCAACGTATTGGCATTCATTAATTCGAGGTAATTATTTGCAAGGCGTTTTGGTACGCTATGATAATGAACTGCGGGTTTATGTTGTTGTCATTACACCGCAATTACCGACGGCAACTTACGAGCGTTGGCCGCGGATTATTAGCTTGGACTGTCCGTTGGAGACTCGTGAGAATTTGTAGCTGCTTGTGTTGTTGGGGTAGTATACTGATGATGGGTGGGTTTTAGGTTTTAAATATTGTGTTGTGCCAAGTCAAGTTTTCCCCCTTACGCGGCGGCGCTGCGGTTATAAAAAGAACGCAAAGAGGAAATCGCATATAATTGTGCTTTTTTCTTTGCGTCCTTGTCATAGGCGTAGCGCCGCCGCGTAAGAGAAAGCATCTTGAGCGCAGCGACTTAGCCGATAAAAGCTTAGTTTCGAAACGACTCAAGTATCTACTCTGCAAGGGAGGTCACGACAATGCCAAAATTAAAACACGTCCATTCGGGCGAAGTACTGCTTGAGGCATTTTTGATTCCGTTAGATATTAGCCAGAACAAGTTGGCACGTGACATGCGAGTTCCTCCACGCCGAATTAATGAGATTGTTCATGGCCTGAGATCTGTAACTGCTGATACAGATTTGCGTTTATCTAAAGCATTAGGGACTTCTGAAGGCTTCTGGCTTGGCATGCAGGCAGATTATGATCTGGAAAAGCAAAAATTTAAAATACGTTCTGAGCTTAAATGTATTGGAAATTTGGCGGTTAAGGATGAGTAGTTTGGGCAATGCGAAAGTTGCTTTACTCAGCGCAGGTGAATTTTAGGCTTCGTCATCACAGCGAAAGCTGGGATCTGTATAAGTTAGCGCTTAAATCCAGGAGATCCCTGCATACGCAGAGATGACGTTGGCAGAAAAAATCTAAATCTCACCTGGTTTGGGTATACATATTTGGCCGCGGATTATTAGCTTGGACTGCCCGTTGGAGACTCGTGAGAATTTGTAGCGTCGTAGTCTTCATTGAGAGGCTTATCCTCTTGCTTTTCTAACAAAGATTCATACAATGGCAATTGTGGTGTGAAAATACTTTTTGTTAACACCATCATATTTTTATAAGAAAAAACCCGTTCAATAAAAAGCGAGCTTGATGAAAGTAGAGTGGCAATTAAAAAGCTATACCAGCTTTTTGGCTGCAGTGAAATATCCGCGCCAAGTTTTTCCAATAAATTCAAGTTAACACGAAAATAGGCAGTAAAGATAAAAAACAGATAGGCAGTTCCAACAACTTGATGGCTGTGTAACAGGCAGCGCGCTTTTGGTGGGAAGTTATTGATATGCTGTGTTACTTTTTTAAAATGACGACCACCGGAAAAATATTGGTAGCACTCAAGGCTTTTAGATAAGCCAAACATGATGGCCGTCAGTATTGCAATGAGATAAGTTAAACCATCTTTGGTAGCAGGTGAAAAATCTTTTGCGATCGGCATAACGTTAAGGGCTTCTTCCAGCAAGAAAATCGCTAACGCACCAAAAGAAACTGTGCCCAATGCGGTGCTGCCGAAAGTTTTCCATAGGGCAACTTGACGGTAGTTGCTATTGGACTGGTTATTGGGTGAAATCAGTAACTGTGCTAAGTCTCTACCGTTGTTTATCGCGCGCGGCAATGCAAAATTAACATAAACGATTCCGAGAGAAATCCAAGTATACATCCACAACATAAGTTGTGGGATGCTAGAGTCTGAATCAGAAATATTTAATAACGCTTTGCTGGCAACAAAGGCGGCGAAAAAGCTATAGCTTAGAAAGCTTACGCTACCAGTTGCTCCAATACTATAGCCGGTTTTTTTAAATGGAATGACTTCAGAGTTAGTTGGAATATTGTGTGTTTGGTTTTGTTGATCGGATTTTGAAAAGTAATTCCACAAACTAATTCCGCGGCTAAATATCATAACGTAAGCGAGAGATAGAAAAGCGGTGGCGCCGATGATTTCAGGAGCGGGCGAGTCTTCATCAGCCGACAAATATTTTAGTAAACTTGATTCGGCGAATACCAGGCTGCCTCCCATCATCAGAATGCTGCCTGAAAGTGATAAGCCAGTTTTAAGTGCGGTTTTTATATTTTCTAGCATAAAAAAAGCTTCCCTTGAATTTCTACTGGATCCGGGTTGCCTATGATCCGGGGCGACAGATTTGGTGCTGTATATTGTGTAGGAGATTGTAATTAGAGAACGCGCTTATTGCAAATGACCCGTTTTGTTCATATTCCCTTAAGAGTATTGTACTTTCAATTAAATAGCTTTCATGTTTATAATAATCTGTTCTGCGCTTATTTCTCTAGCGTTTTCTTTATCATCACATCATTTTAGTAAATAGGAGTTATTATATGATGATTAAACTTTTCAAAAAAAACGCCCTAGCATTAAGCGTTAGTATATCCTTGTTGTGTGCATCATCAGCAGCACTTGCTGATGTTCCGATTTCGATTATGGGGTCACGACCTAAATTATTTACCAGTAGTCTTTCGATTGTTAAAACTCGACGATTAATTATTCAGCATGTTTTGCCGAAGTTAGATCAATCAAAATATCTTAAAATTCAGGTGAAACCGGTTTACAAAGCTCATGCGCTGCAATATTTTTTGGTTTACCTATTATCTAATCGCACATTTTCATTTAAAGTAATGAAAATTAATGTCGATCAGCAAATGAATTTTATGTCCATGGTGTCGCATTATAAAAAGCCTGCGCGAGCACCAACGCCAATTGACGATCGTATTGAGCCGGAAGAAGATTTAAGGCCAGGTCATTGCCCAAGTCAGGTGATCGATTTTGTGGTTGCGAGTCCGCTTTATAGTGAGATTCCAACAACAAAAGCGGCATTAGATAATATCGCAATGTTGGCACAAGACAAAGGTTATCATGTGATGAAGCTGTATGATCAAGATGCCACTGTGCAAAGCTATAAAAATTATTTAAGCTGCTCAAACTTGCGTGGCTTTTTTAGCATAGCTCATGGCGTACCCGATGAGATTTTATTAGATGATGGCGTTTTAACGGCGAACTACTTTGAACAGTTTCATATGAATAAAACCAAAGCGATGAGCAATGCCGTGGTTGAATTTAATTCTTGCGACGTTTTTAATGTACCGCTTTCGGTTGATATGATTAATTTTGCTGGTGCTAAACAATTTATCGGTGGCAACACTTCTTTAGTTATTGGCGACTCGGAAAACGCGAGCAATTGTTTTTGGACTGAAGCATTAATGGGAAATGATTTAGCCACGGCACTGGAGAGTTGTGAAAATACTTATGACCATAGTGACAATGGCTTTGGTTACGGTCGTGATATTTTTGCGATTGGGGGGTTTGGTAAAGATACTTTGGGAGCGCCGTTAGAAATATAGAAAAAACCTGGCCAACCGACACGCGCCTGCCCTCTGCGAAGCCGAGGGATCTATTGACTAGGGCCTGCGGGCTATATGCTATATTTATTAGTGTCAATAATAATAAGGGTTGGTAATATCATGAAGTCACTGATATTATTCCCAATTATTTTATTAGCTGTGGCTAATAGCGCTATGGCATGCACTACTGTAACAGTGAACAACCACGCAAATCATCAGGTTCAAGTGGTATGGGCTGCATGGGGTTGTGCGGGAGTATCAGATCATCATGGTTTAGTATGTGAGAGTAAAAATGTAGCTGCTAGGTCATCAGCAAGTTACGATTTCAATTGGGGAACAACAGCGCCGACGGTCTATGTTGGTGTAAAACAAACTGTCTATGATCACTATAATGTACAATACTGGCCATATCGATATCATGGCGGAAAATTTCAATTGTATTACTCTTTTGGCGGCACACCATCGATTTGGTGTGACAACCACTACACAATCGATTTTACTCAAGCGCACTATGATTCAAGCTATAATGATTAATGGATTTTAACGGTGATCTTCCCTGGCCGGTGTTATCAAACTGTGATAAACATTATACCAGCTGTAAAACCACAACCGCTGCAATAACACCAATAAAATCGGCAAATAACCCGCACGCAATGGCATAACGAGTTTTACGAATGGCTACCGCGCCAAAATAAATCGCGATAACATAAAAAGTGGTTTCGGTGCTGCCCATCATCGTAGCACCTAGATGAGCGATGTAGGAGTCGCCGCCATAATGATGTGCAAGCTCTGCTAAAATGCCATTGGAGGCACTGCCAGAAAAAGGTCGAATTAACGCTAATGGTAATACTTGTTGCGGAAAGCCGATGCTATTTAATATTGGCCCGAGTCCATGTGCTAGCAGTGTAAATCCACCGGCGGCACGGAACATTCCAATCGCTACTAAAATAGCAATTAATGAGGGAATAATTTTTACTGAGATATGAAAGCCATCTTTTGCGCCATTGACAAAAGATTCAAAAATATTGACTCGACGCAGCATGGCAACTAACGGAATGCCGACAATAAAACTTAAAAAAATCCAGTTTGAAATGCTGCTAGTTAAGTTTTGCCAGGTCATAACGACTCCTTTAAAGCACTTTGCTGAAAAAAGTTAAAGCGTGAAAAAAACTTCGCTGCACTGATTCCAGCAATCGAAGAGCAAAGTGTGGCGATTAATGCGGGCACAATAATGCATGTGGGGTTGTGCGCGCCATTAGCGCTTAAAATGGCAATTGCCGTGGCAGGAATTATTTGCACGCTCGAAGTATTAATGGCGAGAAACATGCACATGGCATCGGTTGCGACGCCAGGGCGTGGATTTAATTTTTCAAGTTGTTCCATTGCGCGTAAGCCAAATGGGGTCGCGGCATTACCCAGACCAATCATATTGGCTGAAATATTGAGTACCATAGCACTCATCGCTGGATGTTCTGCAGGCACATCGGGAAATAAGCGTCGCATAATGGGTTTAATCAGCCGACTGATAACCCGAATAATTCCGGCATCTTCTGCAACTCGCATTAAACCAAGCCATAGAGCCATAACGCCTACCAGTCCAAGCGCAATGCCAACAGCCGTTTTTGCAGAATTGGTTACCGCTAGAACCACAGCGGGTAGGGTGTGTTCATAACAACCGATAATGACGGCGGCGAGCATTAAGCCGAGCCAGATAAAATTTAACATGGTTAACTTCCTGTTGATTGGCGTGTAATCCCTTTGTTGGGAAGTGATGCGCATAATATAACATTATACAACGGTTGCATTCTTTAATATGAAGACTACAATGTTACGATAATTTTTGCTCAATCAGCATTTGAATTTTTTATAAACAATAGTCTCGGTGTAGATCATGGAAAATGCAAAATCTGCTCAACCTTTGAGCAAATGGAAGGCAGTACTTTCTTATATCATTGTTGCCTTATTTTTATTTTTTGAAATGGGGGTTCAAGTTTCACCTAGCGTGATGACGAGCCACCTGATGCATGACCTAACCCTCGGTGCATTTGGTTTGGGTTTAATGTCTGGGTTTTATTTTTATACCTATACGCTTATGCAGATTCCATCGGGTCTGTTGTTCGATCGCTTTCGACCGCGTTATGTAATTTCTGTTGCAATTATTGTTTGTTCATTAGGATGTTTGGCTTTTGGTTTGTCGACCAATATTTATTTAGGCTCATTGGCGCGAATGTTAATGGGATTTGGCTCGGCATTTGCCTTTATTGCAGTATTGGTGGTGACGGCGGATTTATTTGCCAGTAAATATTTTGCTTTTATTACTGGGATTACGCAAACGCTGGCAGCGCTTGGTGCCATGTCTGGACAGATGCCGTTGAGTTATGCCGTTTCGCATTTGGGTTGGCGCCACACCATGTTTATGTTGGCGATTATTGGATTCGCTTTGGCAATTTTTGTGTGGTTGGTATTAAACTATAAAAAAGATGTGCTGCCAAAATGTCAAAACCCAGTAAAACAAAGTGTAAAGCACCGCTTTGCTGATATTCTTTTTAACAGACAGACTTGGTTTGTTGCACTTTATGCGTGCTTGTTATGGGCGCCGATGTCAGGTTTTGCATCGTTATGGGGAGTACCATTTTTAGAGCACGTTTATCATCTTTCAAATTCAACCGCAGCATTAGTGTGCTCGATGATGTGGTTAGGTTTAGCTGTTGCCAGTCCGCTTTTGGGTTGGGCCTCAACCAGTCTGCGCACTCGGGTGTGGCCATTAGCCTTTAGCGCTTTAGCTGGAGTAATTGCATTTGGTTTGATGTTGCTTTTTAATATAACTTCTACCGGCTGGCTAATTGTGCTCGTATTTGTGAGTGGTGCAGCCTGTGCTGGTCAAGCGCTTAGCTTTACTGTTATTAAAGAAAATAACAACGCAGGGCAGCGCGCTACCGCGATTGCTTTTAATAATATGGCTGTGGTTATTTCCGGTGCAATTTTTCAGCCTGTATTAGGAAAGCTGTTAGACTTTCACTGTAATGCGAATACCCGCGCATTGGCGACTTGTCAGTCACATCATTATCGGATGAGTATGTTGTTAATTTTCGGTGCTTATGTGGTAGCATATATTATCGCTCAGTTTTTTATTAAAGAGAGTTACAAAAAGTAAGAGGAAAATTTTATGTTTAAGCCAAGTGAAATTACTAAGAACTTATCCCAATCGGCTATTCGCGCCGCAAGTACGCGTTGCGCCGCGAAAAAAGGCTTTAATCTGGGGCAGGGTTTAAGTGAAATGCCAGTCGATCCATTAATAAAGCAAGCCGCAGCAGATGCTATTAATGCAGACCACAATCAATATGCAGCTTGTGAAGGTTATTATCCACTGCGTGAAAAAATCGCTCATAAGATGGCAACCTACAACGGGATTAACATTAACCCAGAAAAAGAAATTGTGGTAACCAGTGGTGCGACTGGGGCTTTTGTATTGGCAATATCGGTTTTATTAAATCCACTTGATGAAGTCATTGTGTTTGAGCCTTTTTATGGGTATCACACCAATATCATTAAACTGTTTAAGGGTGTGGTTAAAGGCGTTAAAATTAATTTAGAAGATTTTTCGTTTGATATGGATGAACTTAAAGCCGCCGTAACTGATAAAACCAAAGCGATTGTAATTTGTACTCCGGCAAATCCTTGTGGTAAAGTTTTCACCCTGAAAGAATTGGAAGCGATCGGTGATCTGGCTAAGCAAAAAGATTTATTTGTGATTGCTGACGAAATTTATGAATATATTTTATATCCAGGTTATAAGCACATTTCTTTAGCCAGTTTAAAAGACTTCAAAGATCGTACTTTAACGATTTCTGGCTTTTCAAAAACCTACAGCATGACTGGCTGGCGTTTGGGTTATATCACCGGGCCAGAAGAAGTCGTGGAAAAAATGGCACTAGCGAATGATTTATTGTATGTGTGCCCTGCAACACCACTACAACATGCAGTGGTTAAAGCATTTGATTTGCCTCCCAGTTACTATGACAACATTCGCAGCGTTTATCTTGCCAATCGTGATTGTGTGGTTGAAGGTTTAGAAAAAGTAGGCTTTAAATGTTATGTCCCACAAGGCGCATATTATTTGCTGGCCGATATTGGTAGCACCCGATTTAAAGATTGTAATGAAGTTTTTCATGGTTTGCTTGATAAGGCCAACGTTGCTGTGGTGCCGGGCAGCGCATTTTATTTAAATCCAGAAGACGGTAAATCCATTTTTCGTGTGTGTTTTGGGTTGGAGCCAGAGCGGTTGGCTGAGGCCATCACTTACATTCAGGCTGTTATGTAGCTTATTGCGGTTTCATTTACGCATAGCAAATCAGTAGCTATGTAGTATCGCTTATTTTCCAAAAGCATATTGGAAAAGATCAACATCTTAGTTTAAAAGATCGAGAGTATCATTGTGCTCACTGCAATAATAAACAAGATCGTGATTTTAATGCAGCCATTAACTTATGTCATCTTTTAAATACCGACAGCTCCTTGGGAATTTACGCCTTGGGACAAGACGGCAATGTGACGATTCATTAGAATTATCACAACCAGCTTGGAGGAAAAAGGAATATAACGTCAAACCTAAAACTATGAGTAGGTTTGAGTAAGTTTATAGGAGCGGTCACTATACTCTTACGCACCTGGTGGGTTAGGTATTTGATAGGATTTAAAATGACATCCGTTGTGCACTGGAGCAACAAATATTGCGCCGACATCATCATACTGCTGGTGTCCCGATAAACATACTTGCATTTTATTTTGAAGTGTTCTTACTGTAGGTGTACTGCCTCCTGAAATACCAAATGACCAGTCCCCTCCTCCATCAGTGCTATATGTTACGACTGTGCTGGGATTTCCTGCATAACCTGGAAAATTAATGGTGGCGCTACCACCGCTTTGTCCACCAGCATTCCAAAAACATTTTGATACAGCCTTTGCTGACGTGCTGTTAGGAACGCTCAATGACTTTTCGCCATAACCATCGCTTTTATTCACGTTCAGGTAACTTGGTGTGCTATTTACAATACATAAAATGGCAGCATACGAATTCAGGCAGAAGATACCGGCAATAAATAGAATAAATACGTATAAATATTTTTTCATACTACACCTTTGAAAATATATGAAGCACGATATGTAATAAGATAACCTGCTTCTGAGTTAGACTTGTATCTTTATGTATAACATAATTATAACATAACTGATCAAATAATACACGGCGCGTGGTTCTATCAATGAATCAGTAAGTTAGGTGTACTTACATGTAGTTCTTGTAACGTTTACCTGTAGGTGAGCTTGCCTACAACACTTAAAGTATAGGCTCTAAAACTAAATTTTTTCTGGATTGCTTCACGCTTACTAATATGGCTATAAGCTAGTTTGTAACTTGTGGTTTTTATGAAGCATCGTAGCCTCATCAAGAAGAAATACAAGGTGTCATGTATAAGGAATTATTGCTTCATGGCAATACCGTAATTGACAAAAACACTATCTCGTAGCGCCTCATCAAAAAAACGCAGCGTCGCCGCGTAAGAACAGGTGCGGCTTTGTGCCTTACAAAGAATTAGAACCTGAATTCCCTGATTAAATAGAACATAATTAAGCGTATCTAGTACGCACAGTTAGAGTGTTACTTTTTTCGTTACTTGATGGGTTACAGCAGTGGGTGAGGTAAAGTACCCCTTACTCCAATAACAAAACCCATAAGATGTTGTGCAAATGAGGGCAAGCACTGCTGCAATGGTTATAATATAACCAGCAACTTTCGCCAACGCTGCTCCCTTACCTTGGCAACGATATGCCCATATTAAAAAGGCTATACCTAAGCCAAATGCAAGCAACTCAACGGTAAATGCCAAGTCTAGTAAAAACATCATATTTTGACTCCTTTCAAAACTTGATTTATAACTCCAGCTAGTATTATAGCAACCAAATGAAAATTTCAACACATCAGATTGTTTTTGCAATCTTGACTTAGCTCCGAATGGAAAGCTCTGTGGAATATTAGCTAATAAACTTGCCTGGATTCAGGTTGTTGTGTAGGTTACTGTTTTTAATTGCTTTTGGCGAGAAATAAATATTGTAAGTTATTGAAAATCAACGATTTTAAATATGGACAAAATATGACCAGAATGCTATAGTAAAGGTAGATTTTTAATTAATTGGTTGATGTCTTGAGTCAATGTTAAAAGTCAGGAGAAGAGCACGCTGTTGTTGTGTGCAGGCCCATAAGCGTAATGTTATATGGGAAGCCTAATGCATCACTGTTGTTCACCACTGTAGCGGAAATGGACTTATTACATCAACCTCCTTTTTTAATCCTTGGTTTGCTCTGTATCAGCTGAGCTGGGATTAGTGTGTGGTTTTTAATTTTCAGTCGATTACACTTTTACGATAACGTTGTACAATAACACCTTGGCTGTTATCTGTTATGGTGCCATGACTTCCACTGAGGCAGTCACCAAGGTTGAGTAACAGTGATGTTATTAACGACCGTAGGTCATTGCCATCAAGACAATTAACGATATGGTTATTGGTGTAAACCGTGGCGGTATATTTGCATTCCATGTTAGTCCCTATCCCTTTGTAGATTTCTCATCTTAGAGAACACTAAGAGTACGTAAATTGTCTGCTTAAGTAAAGTCAGGGGTGTATTTTAATTATCAGTAACAGACTTAAACATTTTGTATCTTGTTCCATTAAATTCAATAAGTTATAAGTTCTTTACAAGGGATACCCACAACTTTACTCACACAAATTGTGGAAAAAAATATTTTTGTTGAATTAATCCAATCTTAAACTGCCGATGAAATAGACGTATGTTACTATAACTACCACAGGTAATATTTAGGTTTTGAATATTGTGTTGAGCCAAGTCAAGATTTTTCCCTCACGCGGCGGCGCAGCGGTTACGATAAGACGCAACGGGTTCTTATTAAGGTACCGTTGCGTCTTTTATTAATCCCTGCGCCGCCGCGTAAGAGAAAACCATCTTCGAGCGGCTTTTTAGCCAAAAAGTCAAGACTACCAATGTCAAAGCCCATGCTAAAAAGGCCTAATTTCCAAACGCTTTGGGTATATTTGCAGGACAGAATGATATTAACTTAAGGATCTTAAACTGTGTGGCACCATATTTTTTATGGATTACTATTAGGCTGGGGTGCAGCAATTCCCCTTGGGCCTTTAAATTTTGAAATGATCCGCCGTAATTTACGTTTTGGTACACCACAAGGAATTATGTTGGGGTTCGGTGCATGCAGTGCGGATTTAACCTACTTAGTATTATTATTGTTGGGTGCGCTGGCGATTTTAACCTACCCGACAGTGTTAATGGTAGTGGGTGTTTTAGGTTCTCTGGTGTTACTCTGGTTTGGCATTATGGCATTGCGCATGCCGATATTAAAAGAAGCATCCACAACCGAAAAAAATAAATCGCAGAAGAGTTTGATTGTGCATTGGCTGCAAGGCTATGCTATCACCTTGTTAAACCCATACACGATCATATTTTGGGCATCAGTTGGTGCGCAAGTTGCAGTGATGGCATCGCATAGTAGTCAGTTGGCACTTTATTACGTGGCTGCAGGGGTGATCTTGGGAACGGTAAGCTGGGTGCTGGGTTGTAATTATGTTTTGCATTTTACCCGTCACCGCTTTTCTGCTAGGGTAATGCATTATCTAAATATAGCCGGAGGTATTA
>CAXMUH010000125.1:0-61401 GCA_964196565.1 uncultured Legionellaceae bacterium
ATAAGAGCTGTTTTCTCATCATCTGTTATCCCGTTTGGAAAAACAGCACTGGTAGCTCCACTGGTGCCGCTGCTCCAAATCGAATCAAAGCTACTATTACGGCGTGAGTCAAGGACTTGAAGAAAATTAGGTGCATTCTCATCATCACTATCCCCAAATTTTATATTTCTTAATGCAGCTAGGGATTCAATTTTCACATGCATCGGATCTTCAAGTATTGATGCAGTTGCCTGCAACATCACTCGAGATTTTTGCAGCCGGCTTTTTCGGCTTCCATCAAAATAACACGCGTTGCCTCTATCAAATAAGTTTTCAGCATAGTCAATTGCTTTTTCTAATGCCTGTTTTACTGCTGGACTCGTATAAGTACCAGTTTCAAGTTTTTGCCGACACTCAGCAATTAACTGATTATAAATTCCCGCCTGAACCTCTCTTGCGTTCATTTCTTTTGTCGGGCTAACGCTCCAGCTGGCGATTTTATGGCGAAAAACCCATGGCACAACCACTGCTTGCAAGAGCACAACTGGGGATGCTGGAACTGGCATTTGAGCTGTTAGCGGCATACCCCCAACATTAAGCGTTCTCGATGTATGAACCGGTCCACGCAACCCTAAAAGTGCACCGATTGCCATCAATCCTAAAAAGACTCCAGTTCCAATGGCGCCAATCTGCCCAACGGGAGTCAATAATAGCAAGCTAATTCCAATCACTGCAGCAGAAACAGCGATAACAGAAAGCACTAACCCGATTCTTCGAGCGATTAGTCTCGGTTCAGAAATCTTGTATTCTAAGCTAGCCGTATCAGCAATTCTTATATCTAAGGATCGATCCTCAGGGTCTTTTTTACCTGTTAGAAGATTATATATTTTACTTAAATGCTGAAGTTGCTTTTCTAAAAGCTCAATATCTTCTACAGATCTTTTATGATAAACCACATGCCTGGGTTGGGCATCATCTTTTTTAACTAGGTTCTGATAAGCAATAGCGTATGAGGAAACTAACAGCTTGTATCGAGTAATTAAATCTGCATCATTTTCTGGTTTCTCCTCAGACGAGATAGTTCCATGATACACCTCACTCTGATGAGCTTTATGTCTTGCTATTCTGTCAGTACCTAGATTATTAAATAACTCGATTTGAGCTCGTATTCTATTCATGTGCTCACGTGAATTTATGTCTACTACATCTTTTACTTCTGGTCTCATAACATACCTCCCCATAATTAATTAAA
Organism: uncultured Legionellaceae bacterium; assembly: GCA_964196565.1. Lineage (GTDB taxonomy): Bacteria > Pseudomonadota > Gammaproteobacteria > Coxiellales > Coxiellaceae > 2-12-FULL-42-15. The sequence continues at coordinate 1,232 of CAXMUH010000125.1, forward strand.
TGTTTAAAAGTATTATGATCCTAAATATTCGAATTGGTAGCATTATAATGTAACACTCCGCACATAATAACTTTTCACAATAAAGAAACCTGCAATAAATTATTATATTAAACACCTTAATTATGACAGCATTAAAACTAGAGTGCTTTACTGGATGATTAAAACAACATTAACAATTTTTTGTTAAAAACGCTGCCAGCATTAAGTTTGACCTAAGAATTAACTACTATATAATAGACCAAAAGAAAACTTATTATTTCTAGCGAGAAAAACCATTATCAGCTCAAATATTTTACAATTAAACAGTATCACCAAGTCATTTGGTAGCCAACAAGTGATTCGAGACTTAAGCTTAACCCTAAATCAAGGCGAACTGGTCAGTTTACTCGGTGTTAATGGCGCGGGTAAAACTACCACCATTAATATTATTTTGGGACTTGAAAAACCTACCTCAGGCGAGGCGAGCCTTTTGGGTCATGCACCAGGATCAATAGCGGCAAAACGCCAAGTTGGAGTGACGCCACAAAACAGCGGTTTTCCCGAAGGTTTAAGCGTTAAAGAAATTATTGAGTTTATTCGTTCACATTATAAAGACCCATTAACGTTAAATGAGGTCGCCGAACAATTTAATTTAACGCCCATCCTTAATCAGCGAACCAATAAGCTCTCAGGCGGTCAAAAGCGTCGCCTAGCTGTAGCACAAGCGTTTATCGGCAAACCCAAGTGCGTATTTTTGGATGAACCAACAACTGGCTTAGATGTGGAATCTCGCCGCAGTATTTGGAAGGCGGTAAAACAATATTTAAAAAATAAGGGCTCCGTTTTTTTAACCACACATTATTTAGAAGAGGCGGAAGCGCTTTCTGATCGTGTAGTGATTATCGACCAAGGTGTAATTAAATTTGAAGGCACAGTGGATAAAATAAAAGAACTGGCTGGATTGGCTCGAGTTTGCTTTAAAGCAAACGCCATGATTGGACCATTAAGTCACGTTGAGAAAATTGAGCAAAATGGCCACAATTTTATTCTGCATACGCATCAGGTCGATGAATTGATTCGTGAATTGGTGCATAAAAATATTGAATTTCATGATTTAAAAATCATTGAAAGCAGTCTTGAGAGTGCTTATTTGCAAATCACAGAGGAAGCGCGCCAAGGACCTTACTATTGTCCTATAGTAAATTATATATTTTACAATTGTTTCGCAATCGCTCCGCGGTGTTTTTTCAATTGTTTTTTCCGGCATTATTGCTATTGCTGTTTGGCCGTCAACACGGTAACAGTCAAATTGAAAATATTGGCACTTTTGTAGTGTTTTGCAATTATTGCATTCAAACCGCGACCTTTTTATCGCTCGCATTTACCGTATCATCCGAACGAAGCTCCGATTGGACTATTTTTCTAAGAACGTTGCCCGCTAGGAGCGGTGTTCAATTTGGTGGCATGATTGTCAGTAAATTAATGCTTGGCATATTAAGTTTACTCTTTGTGAGTGTTGTCGGCTATTTCTTACTTAAATTAAACTTACCGTTTGAAACCGTCGCTTTTGTGTTTGTGGTAGCTCTACTCGGTGGTATACCGATGGGAATGCTGGGTATTGGTATCGGCACTATGGTCAATGCATTAGCAGCGCGCAGCTTTTTGGTATTTATTAATTTATGCTTACTGTTTGGTGCATTTATTTTTCCAGACAAAGGAATTTTATCGGTTGTGCGTGATTTTGTGCCAACTTATCAATGGATGATGATTACATTAAGCCATCAAATTCCAGGTGCCAATCGACTTGAACCTTGGGCGTGGATGTTAGGGTGGACTGTGGTGTTATATTTGTTTATGAATTACGCGCATAAACGCAGACGAGACCTGCGTCAAGGTTAATCTGCTGCTAGCAGCAGACTACTTAAGAATACTCAATGACTTTAAGTATTTAATTAAATAAGTCTGAGGAATTTTAGCCGTCAATTCCCATGTTTAATCCATTTAATAGTTTTTTAATCGAACAGGTTTTATTTCTGTAAAAACTGTTTGATAACTTCTCGAATCGCTCGATTCTTAGTGAAATTCATGTTTTTATAATTATATGGTCGCCGTAGGTGTCAACAACGGGGTTTAGTTTAATTTAAAAAAATGGATGTACAATGAAAAGAAAATATAAACCATTAATAGATGAAGCATTAACAGATGAAGCATTAACAGATGAAGCATTAACAGATGAGACTCTTCCATCAGAAGAAGAAAAAAACGAGGCTCGGGCGTCAATTCGCAAACGCAGATTTCAAGGCTTAACTAAACTCGATAAATTATACATAAAAGAAGGTAACTATAACGCAGGCCATGATCCTGTCGCTTGGTATACAACTCATAAATTTAAAGATGTGTCTACGGAAGGTGTTTTTAAAAGAAATGCAATGTTTTTGTGCTCCCTTGAAAGCATTTTGCGCCAAGCTACTTTTGACCACTTATCAAAAGCGGATGACTTATATCTTCAGGTAACTGGCGACAGTCTAAAAAATCATGAGCCAATGAAAGCTCTCCTTGAGTCTCCAAATACTGGAGAGTTTGTATTAAGGAGGCTGCAAGATGATTCCGGCACCATGTCTGTTACTGATCTTGAACTCTACATCGATGCTTTAGAAGAAATGCTGCAATTAAAGCGCGCGGATGACCAGCACTTATTTAAATATTTTGACAAAAAAGGGCCTATGGCTGCGGTAAATCGTCATTATATTAACTATCTGCGTTCTTGTTTAGTAAGCTTGGAACGTAGAGACGATTTAAAAGCAGCATTAACAGATGGATTTTTAAGAAATTTACATAGCTTAGAAAATACAGAAATAAAATCAGATGAGCATAGTGACAATGTCGAGCTTTATGATCTGTATGAGAATCAAAAACAACATAATTTAGATTTAAGAGATGATCTTTTTCATATTACTGATGCCTATTTAGGCGACGATCGTTATAGTGCTAACGGCTGGTATCCGCTTACTCAAGACCATCATTATAAGTGTGAAATTAAAACCGAAGCGGGTGAGTGTTTCGCAAAGGTCATTCATCACATCACCACGATTGATTGTGCAGCTGCTCTAGCAGATATCCCTGAGATCCTTAAGCAGAGCTATAACAATGACTACAGGGCGAGGGGAGAAGCAAGTCCTGCAGAAGTAATTAACGACGTTCCGGAATCGCTTTACAGCGCTTTTATAAAAATACAAAACAGTTACTACCAACGAGTAAAAAACTATTATGAAAAAGCGGTGCTTAAAATTTACCAAATGAACAATCCTGAAGCAGAAGGGTTGAAAATGGTTGATATACCCATGACGATGCTTGATTATTACGATCAAATTCTATTTGGCAATGACCCTGCTAGGGTTAATGAATTGTTTGATGAACTTATTGATTTTGATTTTAATCGTCAATACTTAAAGCAAGCGGAGCATTCTTTACTCTGCGAGCTACAACCTGCATTGATTAAACAAAAAAAGGCTGCAGAAATTGAGCTTAAACATTTAAAAAAGAATATCAATCATTTTGTTCAAGCCGTCGGCTTGCACAGCCAGCTTAAAAAACGAGAACCAAATCAAAGCGACCCTGTTGGAGCATTTTTTACTATGCGTTATCGGCTTACATCAGTGAGGAATAGAGATAACTTTTTAATACGCGCAGCAAAACAGCAAAAACGCTTTTTAAATGACGTCCACAGCTTTTGGGGCGTTTTATTCGCGGTTTTAGTTGGTATGGGTGAAGGTACTGTCGCAGGAGTAGCGCTTGCTGTTGCAATTCCAATTGTGTCTGCAGCCATAGTGCTTGGCGGCATTGTCTTTTTGTCCGGATGGACGCTTAATTATTTTTTATTGAAATTGGATACCATCGGTTTATTTAAAGCGCTGGGATTCAACTCATTTAATAAAGCTGAAAGTGGACTACCATTAGCTTGGTATAGTAAATTATTAAATTATGCTTCTGCCACCTTGTCTTTTCTAGGGACCGGTTTTGTATTTGCCGCAGTATTTGCTATTGAGTTTTTAAAAATGGCTCATCACGGACTCAACCTGTTACCTAAAGCGGTTTACTTAGTCGCTATGCCAGCTGCTGTGGCAGTTGCGACCGTGATTGGTTTGGCAGAATTATTTGGCATCAGCGCTCTGATTCATATGGCCAATAATAAAATGATTAAACAAGGCCTTAATAAACTGGGTAATGATATAGCCAGTTATTTTTATAGGCGATTTTATGTGGCTATGCCAGAAGAGTGGAACAGTGTAAAGGGTACCTTGAAAAACTTAGGCGAAATAGTAAAAAACCTACCGCGACTTTTAGTCAGTACGATACTAACGGTAGCGGGTTTAGCGGTTATGGCTTACTACATTAAAATGACGTTTATATTCTTTTCAGGATGCGTCACTAGTTTAATTGCTATGATACCTTTCTTTCAGGTTGGCGCGGCTGCAGCAGCTGCCGTCACCATGGGTAAAGTGGTTGCGGGGATAAATGTTGTTACCACTTTTATGACATTCACCTTGCCATTAGGAAAAATCGTAATGACAATCCTAGAGCTCGCACTTAAAGGCGCTTTTTTAACGGTAGCACTTTCGGCAGCAGCTGGATTGGCAATCTTAATGTCACCCGCATTGCCTTACCTATGCTGCAAAAGTGAAAAAGGGGTTGGCCAGGTGATTAGCGACTATTTTGCGACTTTTAAGAATACAGCCATCGAATTTCATTCATGGTTAACCAGTAACTCTATCTTAGTGCCAGGCGGACTTGATCGATCGCTTATGATTGATGCCGAACGAGAAGCGGCACAGCAAAAAGACGTAGAAGTTCTTCCTACACACGAAGCTACTGAGCGTTTGTATCCAGAATTAGGATACGTCGAGGCAAAAGGAGGTGTTGTTGATTTGGGGCAAACCAAGCAGATAAAACAAAATGTTGATCGAAGTACCTGGATTAAAACTCGTATTGTTTATCCATTCTTTTTACTTGCTAACTCTTTGGGGCAAGCCTTTTTGTTCTTAGCTAACGGTCTTGCATCGCTAAAAAATGCGATTCATGTACTAGAGGCCGCAATTCAAGGTACACGATCTGGTGCAATGAATTTAAAAGGTGTCGGTGACAACATAGCAATTGCTCCAGGTGGAAATCCAATGACAATGTTTAAAGCTGCTGATGAAGGTAGACATGATAGTAGTAGCCTCTATGAGGAAAAAGGAAGTGCTTCCGAAATGCGCTTTTTAACTGCTTCCCCGGCTTAAATTGTTGTGTATTTATGTTGGGTGGATTAGCACCAAAAGGCGCATAATCCACCTCACAGTGGCTCAAATTTTAATTTCTGCAACCAATAATTGCAACTAACGCAACAAACTTGCTTCATTGCATTTTTCAGCTATGATAGATATCAGGAGCCGTCATCCCGTGGCTTGACTACGGAATCCAGGAAATAAAATAGGTTCAAGTTATGTGGCAAACTAACGGTCTACTTAAGCAAATAGGTCTGCAATTCCCAATTATTCAAGCACCCATGGCAGGGGGTGCTACAACGCCCGAGCTCGTTGCTGCGGTATCGAATGCCGGTGCCTTAGGCTTTTTAGGCGCTGGATATATGACAGCTCCCGATATTAAACAAGCCATCAAAGATATTCGCCAACTAACAGACAAACCCTTTGCGGTTAATCTTTTTATCCCAGATGCGCATCAAGCATCAGCAGATCAAATGCAAAAAGCTTGCGTTGATGTCAATCAATGCTGTGTTGAGTTAAATACAACAATAAAACCGCCAACAAAACCTTATTCGCAACCATTTGAAGAACAAATAAAAGTGATTATCGAAGAACAAGTTCCCGTTTTTAGCTTTACCTTTGGTGTTCTTGATGCCAAATGGATTGCAGAACTTAAAAAAAATCACACGATTTTAATCGGCACCGCAACCACCGTTGCTGAAGCGCTAGCACTTGAGAAAATCGGCGTTGATATGATTGCACTGCAAGGCAGTCAAGCAGGAGGGCACCGCGGCACCTTTTTAGGTGAAGCCAAAGATGCGTTAATTGAATTATCCGACTTGATCCCACAATGTGTTAATCAAGTTAATTTACCGGTCATTGCCGCCGGTGGAATTATGGATGGCCGAGGTATTAACGCAGCAATGGATTTAGGTGCCTCAGCTGTTTCATTAGGCACTGCTTTTTTAACCTGTTCAGAAGCAAATATTCATCCTAAATATAAGCAAGCTTTACTGGCACAACAACAAGACAACACCGTACTTACGCGCGCTTTTTCTGGAAAATTAGCCCGCGGTATTCGCAACAAATTTATCGAACGCATGGATACCAACAACGCAACCATTCTTGATTATCCCATTCAAAATGCACTGACCAGTGCAATCCGAAAACAAGCAAAGCAACAAAATAATATTGATTTTATGTCATTGTGGGCAGGACAATCCGCGGCATTATGTCGAAATCTCAACGCAGCTGAGCTGGTAAATGTTCTATGCCAAGAAGTTGAGAACAAAACATGAAAAAATTAAGAGGTCTTAACGATTTACCTGCAAATGCTTATTATGCTGAAATGAATTCACCTATTGGAACATTAACGATTATCACATCAGCGCAAGGACTGCATGCCATATTATGGGATAAGGAGCGAAGCGGAATAGAATATAAAAAAATTATCAGTAATCTTTGCAAATCTGAAGCAGAAAAAACGATTAAACAAACAAAAAAACAACTTAATGAATATTTTCAATCTAAGCGAAAAGTTTTTGATTTACCGTTAGTGCTTAATGGAACAGACTTTCAAAAGCAAGCTTGGCAACAGCTGCTTAAAATACCTTATGCCAAAACAATCAGTTATGCAGAGCAGGCACAAAGAATCGGCAATAAAAACAAAGCACGCGCCGTGGGTTTAGCCAATGGCGTAAATCCGATTCCAATCATCATCCCCTGTCATCGTGTTATTGGCAGCAATGGCCGCTTGGTTGGTTTTGGTGGCGGCATCGATAACAAAGCAACGCTGTTACGATTAGAGCAAGATCTGAGCAACTAATAGACAAAATAAGCAATATCCTAAGGGCTATGATTGTCGCATTTTTGCCCTAATTGGCGTATCATCAGGCCAATATGACGAATAAGCCGAGGTGTAGTATGTCAGATCAGGGTCGTCCAGTTTCATTTTCAGCGATAGAGGAGAGCACCCATAAGGTCTTTCCAAATGACTTAAACTCAAATGATACCGTATTTGGCGGCATGGTGATGGCGACTATCGATCGTCTATCCTTAGTGGTTGCCGAGCGTCACAGCGGCCTTACCTGTGTTACAGCCTCCGTGGATGCGATGAACTTCCTAGCTGCCGCCAAACGTGGTGATATTTTGCTGTTCTCAGCTGCAGTCAACCGTGCTTGGAATAGCTCGATAGAGATCGGTATTCGAGTAATCGCTGAGAACCATAAAACTCGAGAAAAACGTCATATCGTATCCGCCTACCTAACATTTGTGGCAATGGACAATAATGGTCGTCCAACCGCAGTTCCACAAGTGATTGCACAAACAGCGCATGAGAAGCGCAGATATGATGAAGCCAATATTCGACGCGAGAAAAGAAAAATTGATAAGCTTGAGCGTACCGCACGCCGTAAACGCTATGATGATGAAGCTGTTATAAATTAAGTGGAGTTATATCGCTTTTTGTGCCAAGTTAAATTTGCAACACAACCACTTTAACAAGTCTTGCCCCGAATACAATTGTCGAGGTGTCCATAAGTGCACAAATGATGTTTACGGTTGCAATAACGGTAAGATCCGCCAGCTCTTCTACAAGGTTCAAATACACGTTGGCTGCAATACCGATAGCTACGTATTCTCCCACTACGCGTATTAACATTACGCTGAGAACCATGGTAATGTCCATAACCAAGATCATGAGCTAGCTGGATGCCATGCAAAGTCTTTGTCAAGTTCAATATAGTTGGCATTGATGTCTGTGAACCCGTGGTGGTGGTCGCAGCGATGGAGTTGACAGAAATTAACAGGCACGACAGGCCGCCGATTAAACCTAACTTTTTGAAATTATTCATTTTAATTCTCCAGTCAATGTTCAAACACTCCATTGATGCAGCATCAATAATTTCCCTATATGGCAAAATATAGGTCAAAATAGTCGTCGCTGCCGGGTTGTTCTAATGACAATGGGGATGGTATAACTAGCTGATTATAAGCGATATTTAAGGCGAATTTGCAATGGATCCGTTGACCAGTTTTTTTAACACTGCCATGGTAACGCGGGCCACTTTAGCGCGAGTTTTATTCGCCAATACGACAATGCCCAGTTGTTTTCCTGGAATAAATGCAATCATGGAAGTAAACCCAGATGTCGCACCACTTTTATGCGTAACTTCGCCTATTTTTGTGTGCCATGTTGCCCATGCTAAACCTTGTGACATACGCTTATTGACTTTAAAAAAAGATTTATGAGCTAACTTCATCGCTTGTTTTAATGAAGGCGAAACGCCGCCCAGTCCCATATTAGCTACTAGAAATTCCATCATATCTGCAGGCGTAGAGCGCAGCGCACCGGCTCCTGGTTTCCAGGCTTCCATTTTCAATCGCATCGCAGGCCGACCATTCTTTTTATAACCTTGTGCGTAACGCTGCTGATTGGCCCCTTTAACAAAATACACTGTGTTTTCCATATTCAGCGGTTGGAAAATTTTATGTTTGAATAAAATCCACAATTTTTTATGATCAACATCAGCTAACGTATAGCCTAAAACCCCAAAGGCCGTATTGGAATAAAGAAAACGCGTACCAGGAGGGTAGGGTGGGGTCCAATGCGATAGAAACTGAATAAATTTTTTCAAACCATAAGGCTTATTTCTGTGAAAATTTGAAGGCCTACGTGGCAAGCCTGATGTGTGCGTTGCTAACTGCAAAAAAGTGATGTGATCAATTGCCCAGTTATCTTTATGCAAACCAAATGGCAATTTAGAGCCGATTTGTTGCGAAAGCTTGATTTTTTTGGCATTAACATCAAGCGCTAATAACGTTGCCGTAAATACCTTAGTGATGGAACCAATTTCAAAAATCGTATTTCTATTAATTTGAGTTTTAGTTTTTTTGTTCGCGACCCCAAAAAAAAAGAAATATGGCTTACCGTGATAAATCACATCAATAGCAAGTCCAGGCACATGGTTGCGTTGCATAAACTGATGCACAATACGCTTAATTTGCTTAACGGGTAGTGCTGCAAATGAATAAACGGGGATACTTAAGATGAGTAACAGTATTACGCGAGACATTTTTTTCAATGGTCCATCTTCCTTTTACAGTGCAACTTCTGTTAAACATTTAACCAGTTCGATTGCTTTAAAATTCAGTTGGTTTATTATAACAAGAAGTTGCCAAGTGGCGTGTAAGCATCTGACTTTTATTCAGCGCCAAATGCCCGCCTAACTTATTGATTTCATATTTTTAAAAAACATTCAATATCTAAGCAACTTGCTGCTCTGAAATTGAGTGCGAGCCAGTTTTGCGTATATTTTCGTATGAAAATGCTTAGTAACTTCATATAGATATATAGATGTAATTAATTTACATTTGCAGACAAGGAGTTATGCATCCCCTTTCTACAATTGAGTTCTCATAAGCTATATTTGCTATATAGAGGCATATTATTAGTTTGACTTAACGCACCAACTGAAGGCAATAAGAGGTGTGCCATGAAAAACAAAAACAATTTTTATAAGCAGGTAACTAGTGCTGTATTTTTGGTAATTAGTGCTGTATTTTTAGGGTCTGTATCCTTATCCGCATTGGCTGCCACTAAAATAGCATCGGTACATGTAGGTGTTCCAGGAGCACTGTCTGTTTGGCTTGCAAACAATAAGAGTGGCTCAACACTAGAAGGCCCATATGGAGGTGGTTTTAATTTTTATGAGGGGGATAATTATCTCTATATTACAAAGAAAAATAAGAAACCTGATCTCAGTAAACACACATCCTATTGTCGTATAAAGATAACAACAAAAAATGTAAAAATATGCCAAAGTGGCTCAACGAATTTTTCCCTCCCTTCCAATAGGCAGAGTGCAACTACTTATGCTTGTGGGACTGGTGGTGTAAAGGGTTACTTCCAAATGAAAATCGTCGATTTAGGGAAAAATAATTGTGGTAGTGGTGCTGTTTTTCAATACCTTGGATCACCCCCATGGTTTATGCTTGCAATACCAGCATCAGCAGGATAACAGAGGTTTTGAAAAAATTGCGTAAGTATGTTCGATCAAGGGATCCATTGCTAAATTTGTTTAAGGTGATAAAGATTTACTAAATACCTGCTAAGCTGCGCAATAATATCAAATCATGGCAAAGAGATAGTTAAGTCTTTATCACCATATATTTATATGCTTGAGGGAAAATCCGATGCCGAACGCCAAAAAATTGGAGACGCAATTCATGAAGCTTTAATTGAGACCTGGAAAATTCCTCTTAACGACCGTTTTCAAATATTTCATGAGAAAAAGAAATCACACTTCGATATGGACCGATTTATATGGAATGTTAATCGTTCTGATAATCTTCTGGTTATCCATATAACAACTTCACCAAGAACTAAAGAGATGAAGCTAAATTTTTATAAACGGTTACCAGAAATTTTAAATGAAAAAGCTAATATAAGACCTGAAGATGTATTTATCAGTATCATATCAAACAATGTTGAAGACTGGTCTTTTGGAAATGGCGAAGCTCAGTTGGTGGATAGTAAATAGGATGTAAGTTATTGATTTACATTTGCAGACATTGAGTTATGCATCCCCTTCTTGCAACTGAGTTCTCACAAGCTATATTTGCTATATAGGCAAATTATTAGTTTGACTTAACGCACAGTTGAAGACCATGGGGGTGTGCTATGAAAAACAAGAACAATTTTTATAAGCAGGTAACTAGTGCTGTATTTTTGGTAATTAGTGCGGTATTTTTAGGGTCTGTATCCTTATCCGCATTGGCTGGCGATAGAATATCATTGGTAATGGTAGGTGTTCCACCAAACCTGTATGTTTGGCTTGCAAATAAGAGTGGCTCAAAAGCAGAAGGCCCATGGACAGGTAATGCTGCTATAAATTTTTATCGGGGGGATAATTATGTATATATTACAAAGACTAATAAGAACCCCGGTTCCAGCAAAGACACATCCAGTTTTTGTCGTATAAAGATATTTGCAAAAGATTATAAAACCTGTCCAAGTGGCTCAACGGGTTTTTTCTACCCTGCCAATAGGCAGCAGGTAGTTAAGTATGCCTGTGGGCAGGGTTCATATAGTAAGTTCATAATGAAAATCGTCGATTCTGGGGAAAAGAATTGTGGTGAGGGTGCTGTTTTTAAGTACCTTCCAGCAGCCCCATACTTTACACTTGCAATACCAGGATTACCAGGATAATGGTTTTGACTTCTAATGGCACATATTCAACTAAATGATAGTGCCGACGCTTGATACGATATCGCACTAAGCTATGAAGACGCTCCATTGCTTCTTCATAGCTTATGTAGGACTCCTCGCTAGATTTTCCCACCTGAGAGTTAAAAAGAATTTAAATACTTTTTAGAGATTTATCGAGATAACAAAAAGTAGAAAGGGGTATTATCAATGAACTTTGAAGCAGTATTTGACGATCAATTCATAAAAAATATCAAGAGCTTATTTCCTGAAGAAACTGAATATAAAGCCATTCAGATCTCTGAAAATTTTGGTTGTGAGATAAGCTGGTATTTAAAAAAATATGCACAAAGGCCTCATAAACGTTCGAAAAAGATAATCATAAAGATAACTCGAGAGGCATTAGAGGATTACGATAAATTGGCTGACCAAGAGAAAAAGATGGCTCAAAGTAAATTTTATAAATTTATCTCAATGCAATACAATAATTTTGATCCTCAGCATGATAATTCTAGAGATGAAGAACCTCCTGAAGTTGAGTGGGTTGTAAAATCTGACATTCTGCTTTGAGATTGATGTGTTGCTCTTATTATTTGAAGCCAAGTAACAAGTCTATTCGCTAATGCTGATAAGAAAGATTATCAGAGATAGCGGACATTTTGGGGTCTGGCTGCGCCAGCTTCAGGCAATTATAATCTAAATAGCCAAACAATTACAAAAACTACTAAATGCCCTTACCCAGAAAACTCTGGTATTGATTACACAGGGGTTTTTCTTGTTTATAACTCTAGCAATGGATCTCTTTCTTTTCTTCAAGATGGGAAAACAGCCTATAGTGCTACTGTTGATAAAAATGGCAATGGCCAAATTAATAAGACAATTACTCTTCCTGGTAGAACAATAGCCATTTCTGGAATGATATCAGGTAGTACTGATACATTTCAGATAAATACAAAATCAGGTGGAACTGCTTCTGGAAGTGAAGAATGTGCGAATAAAGGTAGTTTTTCACATACTTCTGTTTGAGCTAAAGCTGGTAATCTCCTCACCTTTAAGCTCCCCGAGTAATAAGTGGTCGGTAATCTATATGTATTTTATCGACCGTTTAAGGCATCAGTTAATGCCGTTTTGACGGCTTCACCTGTTTTAATATTTACCCTCTTAAGTAACGTGAATTTAGAAACTCTTTCAACAACAAATTTTCTTAATTCAAATCGCTGGGGGGCAAGTTCAGCACAGGCCTTTGACGTCTTAGGCTCAAACACCCTTCAATATAGTACCCGCATTATAAATCACAGATTTTGCTAAGGCACTATTACGTGACACCGGCACCGTCATCCCGTGGCTTGACCACGGGACCCAGTATTTTTTTTATATTTCCCTAGATCCCGTGGTCAAGCCACGTGATGACGGCCTAAAAAAACCGTCGGTTTTCTTTAAACTAAACCATCATTTCTGACTTGACCCTCTATCTTACTATCTTATTTTCCGGAAGGGCTTACATCTCTAACTCCATCTTCGGGATCAGCCTTCATTAACCCTGCTAATTGATGCCGTAAGGACTGAGCTTGTTGCGCATAAAGTCCAAGCTTATTTACAAGTTCAGCCTGAGTTCGATCAGAAAGTCTTACATCTCTAGCTCCACCTTCAGGAAGAGCCTTCATTGTCTCGTCTATTTGACACATTAAGGACTTCTGTTTCGCAGCAATTTCAAGCATAGCTGCACCTTTAGTCAGAGATTGACCAAACGAGCCAATAGTGTCTTGCATAACTTTATCATTGTCTAAATTTATTTGATTTTCCACCTCTTCACTTAAGTCCAGAATTAGTTCAAGAAGCTTCTCTACTGAATCTGAATTAAGTATTTCTTCAATCCATTCTTTTTTGTACTTAGGATTTAACTGCTTTAAATAAACACCCAATTTCTCATACATAGTACTTAGAAGGTCACTAGCTTCGGCTCCATCTTTAGTATCGCTAATAGATTGAAGATAAGAAACAATCTTATTATTAATGAGGGGAATATCCTCTTCTTCAACATCCCGTCCGCGTAATATCGTTGTTGAAATTTCTTTAAGCTGGTTAATGGATTCTTGCTTTGTATCTAAAGCAGATCCACCATTCTCTGATCCAGCTTCTTGTAAACTTTTTTTCATAATAAAACCTTCTAATTATTTGTGTTTTCGTAATCCGCATAGCGCGGTCTTTGTAATTTGATCAGACTAGCATGGCAAAATTAACAAAAACTTACGAAGGTGTTGAAATATAAATGTTAGCAAGATCTATCAAGACGTGGCAAAACCCTTAGCTCCTAGAGCTTATGCTGCGCCTTTGCAATCTGTGCCAGCCGCTTCATGCGCCCCCTACAGAGTATCCTCGTACTAGGGATCACATTAAGGAATGCTTAAGGGACATTTTGGTGGTAAGGGAAATAGTCAGCGTCGAGGGCAAGGAAGATTTGGTGGCAATAAAAGCGCCCGTCATCATCCACACGCCAAAAAACACGGACATTTTGGTGGCGAGGGCAATAGCACAGCTGATCGCTCAAACTCTCGGATAGAAGAATCCGATGAGGATCGGGACTATTCTGACAAATTATAGAATAGAGGGGGTCAAGTCAGAAATAACGGTTTTCTTTAAACCATCATTTATGACTTGACCCTCTAGAAAAATAGCGCTGGAGTGATTCCAAAGCGCTTACAGTTATTCCCCTGATGTCTAGACAAAGAATTTGCTTAAGTATACTCAGCGCATTATGAAATTAGGGTCTCTTCTCTATTATTATCCTTAGTTTCCCAGCTTCGTCATTCCGACCGATCGAAGCAAGTGAAGGAATCCATGCGATGATTGTTAGATCCCTCGACTCGTGCTGCGCACTCGCTCGGAATGACGCGAAGAGGAGTAATTTGATTTACACCTAATTCTCAGTATAAGGAAAGATCCTTCTTTAATTCACTGAGTTTGATTTCATGCTCTGCGATCTTAGCTTGTGGATTTATGTGAGCTAACTGCTTTTTTAAAAAATTAATATCAACTTGCAATTGTTTTAATTTATGCGGCGTCAATGATATTTCCTGCTTTGTATATTGAGATTGTAGTTTGGCAAGTGTTTCGTAAGACACGTTCATTTTAAACTTACTTGTATCAAGCGCCGCTTCATATTCATTAACTCGAATCACTGCAATTTCCAACTGGCGATCTTTTATAGCACGCCGCGCCTCACGATACACGGATTCGTGAGTTGAAATGTCTTTTTTATCAAATAAGCTTAATACAGACATGGCTTGTCTCCAACTAACGCAACCCAGATGTTCACTGCTGACTAAAAACAATATCACTGCTACTCTTAGGTTCAACAGGTGGTAGCAAGTCTTTGGATACTGCATCAACAAGTGGGGACTTGGATGCTGCAGGCTTTATAGTCACACTTACCTGTCTTAGAGCATCCTCTGCTTCTTTCTGATTACTATTCAGTACACCTAAACTATCATCAAGGTCACCTGTTACTCTTATTGCAGCGTCTGATGGACTAGCCTTCTCCTCCTGCTGGTTCAAAAGTTCCGCTTTTCTTTTTTTCAGGGCTAGTTTTAGCGGGGCAAGCTCAATAGCAAGCTTGGCGCCTTTGTGGTGCGCATGTTTTGTATAAGGTAAAGCAGAAACAGCACCAACAATTAAACCACCCACCGCGCCAACAACTGGCGCAGCAATTGCAACCTTAAGTCCAATTGCCATCATTGGAACTCCGATGGCGGCAACGCCAGGAATAAAGCTAATTGCAAATCCAATAATCGCGAGTGCTATGCCCCACTTTGCTGAATTTTTCCAATAACTCTGTGAGGATTTCGCGCTTGACTTTGTGCTGATATCTGTGGCTTGTTGCCAATCTCTTGCATAAGCCTGAGCATTTTTTATTAAGTCATCACCCACATATTTGCGAAATTTGGGATGGTTTTCAAATAAGTGATCTATTGTTAGCTGTTTATCAGGTTGCTTTAAATCATGGAGTATATCTTCGGTAATGGTAACGCACGCCCAATTATATTTATGTTTTTTAGCGTGAGTAAATGGTATTTTGCCATCATCCTTCTGCCGTTGAATCGACACTGGATCATCTAACTTGAGCGCCATAAAAGGAGACAACTTGCCTGCAGCACCGGTAAAAGAATGCGATGCATTGGTTCGCTGGTTTTTTGAATTAAAAATACTAAAGGTACTGGCCTCAATGCCAAACATAACCATTGGTCCATCGCGTCGCACCAAGACCGTTCCATTTTTACCATTATCAGTAACCTGTATATCAGTCCCAGGTATAGTGGAACCATAACCACCTACTGGAAGGTGCATTTGCCATTGCGGGTAATATTTTTTTGAAAGAAACTTATAAAGGAAATTCCGTAGGTTGGAAAAGAATCCTTTATCTTCGGCTGGTTTCTCATCCGCATCAACGCCAGCTGCAGAATGTGTCGAAAACATACGGGTTTCTAAGTTAAGCGCTGGTGGAAATAAATAATTCCAAAACTCATCTTGCAGATTTTGATTCTTCAAGTCCGATAAATCAAACCGAACTCTACCACCACGAACCAAATATTCACCTAAATGATATTTAGAATCTGGAGCCAGTCCATTAACGGTTAGATCGCCCAAACGGATAGCGTTATACATGCGTCCCAGAGCTTTAACTCTTAAACGTGATTCTTGTGGCATCTTGCCATAGGTGTCGTTTTTGGCGTCTCCTGGGGCGAGTAAATCATTTCCCTCAAAATAAAAAGTGTCTTTTAAAAGATCTTGCCAACACCCCTCCTCTAATTTATCTTCGCCTTTATGCTCACCGTCATCAGGCAGCAATAGCTTTGTAAATGAGTCATCATGATTATGTCTAGCCATTTATTTTTCAACCTTTAAGCTATATTACAATTCTCCCTACTTATCATTTATGCTCCATGCCCCTGCTGTCTTAAAATCAACGGAAACGTCAGAGATTAAGCACTTTGTACTCTGGTATAATTATACCAGTGCAATGTTAAGAGAATATTAAGCTTACTAGAATATAAGCAGCCAAAAAATCGAGTTATATTTTGCCGGATGTTTTAAGACAGAGAGATATTGCTGCTGTAGAAGACTGGATAAACTTCGAAACTTTTGGTGTCTTGGGTAATAATCACCCAATACAAGGGTTTATCATCGAATAAGATTCCGTATCATCATAAATTTGGCCATTGAAGAACGCACCGAGTTCACTTTGTAATCGATTCAACTGCTCTTCAGCTTCAATAATTTTGATTTGTGGTTTTAATTGCGCCAGCTGTTGCCTGATATGCTTAATATCAACTTCAAGCTGTTTAAGCTGCTTAGCGCGCTGTTGAGATGGATTTTTTGCGAATAACCTTATCTGCTTATTATGCTGGTTTTGAAAATCCCACAGTTGATCATAAGCATTGAACATTTTAGTTTTGCTTGTATTTATAGTGGCTTCAAATTGAATAATCCGAGCTAAAGCTGCTTGGTGGAGCTGTTGGTTTGTGAAGTTCTGATTGGTTGATCGTATTTCTTCAAACAAGCTTGCTATAATAGACATGGTTTTCCTCCTTAAAAAAGCGTGTTGCTATCTTAACAAAACCAAATGAGACTAACCTTAAAACAACTAAAAATTTTTAATTTTCTTGATTCTTGCTAATCGAAGCACGTGAGAACAAATGAAAAAGTGAGATAAATATCATTCCACCAAGGGCAATAAAATACATGCCAGCGCCGGTTGCAAGACCGATAGCGGCACTTGCCCAAATTGTCGCCGCACTATACAGTATTTTGTTTTGCCGCTACTCAGTTTACTATTATTGACCAAGTTCAGAATTAGTACACCGCATTCCTCCAATTACCATCGCGAGGTTAGTGTTGCCAGCGGCACAGGAAGTTGTTTGGACGTTGTTAAATGGGACTAGTCTTGGAGCATGGACGGAGTTCATACACTCGAATTGGGTGAGGGTGGAGTCGAGTACGCATACGGCGTTCGCGACTGCAGCTGAGCATTGGAGGACCATGCCGGTGGGGAAGAATGTGCTGCCTGCCTGAATGCCAGTGTTTAGGCAGTCTAGGACGCCTATCGCACCACACCTTACGGAATCTGTAACACAAGTCTGGATTACTGTGGTTGCTGGGACCTCTTTCGCAAACGCGGTTTCTACTAGTCCACCTATCAGCACAAGTGAGCAAATCAGACTTTTATTTACCATATTCATAATTCAATATCCTTTTGAATTCATTAATCCGTAGATTTGTAGATTTGTAGATTTTGATCTTTTCTGATCATTATAATGATATGATTATTCTGACATTTTGTAAAGGGGTAAATTAGTCTGGCCCCGCTACCGAGACCCGGTCCGCGAGGAACTCTAATATATTTCATTTAATTCGTTTCATCTATCGACTCTGATTTGCTCTGGACTCCATTCCTCTAAAAGTTTGCTTCTTGTGCATGTTACTGTGCCTTGGAGGAGCCGTTCATTTTTCACTAGCACACGCAGTAAAATACCTCTAAAAATTTTTAATTTTCTTGATTCTTGCTAATCGAAGCACGTGAGAACAAATGAAAGAGTGAGATAAATATCGTTCCACCAAGGGCAATAAAGTACATGCCAGCGCCGGTTGCAAGACCAATAGCGGCACTTGCCCAAATTGTCGCCGCACTATAGAGACCTTGAACATTGGCACCCTCACGGTAAATAATCCCGCCACCAATAAAACCAATACCTGCAACTACCCCACCCGCAATGACTAAACTATAGGACGCTTGATAGATAAAGAACAAATGCAAAGATACAATTGCAAACATGCAAGCACCAATCGAGACGGCACTATAGGTTTTTATACCAATCGGAACAGTTTTTTTGTCGTGAGTAATTCCACAGATAAAACCAAATACAAAGGCGATAACAAGACGTAATAAATAAATCCCCTCCACTTTTATATCGATGGGGGTCATTAATAATTTCAGTTCATTGGGTCCTGCTGCCATGGGTCATCCTTAATCCAGTAAACACAGCAAATATCATAACCAATACCAGTGAAAAAAGCTAACTTTGAGCAGAAGCTGAAGTGTCAACGTGTGCGCAAGATATGACCTCTTGCTTTAATTGCCTACTGGCCATACTGACATAAACAGCGTAGCCCATTATAACCAAGTATGAAATAAACAATAATACAAATGAGTTTTGTAATCCAATCTTATCTGCCAATATACCCTGTAATTCAGGAATAATAGCACCACCCACAATGGCCATAATCAAAAAACCACCCGCCTTATTTTTCATTGCTCTATTGGGTAGCTTGGAAATTGCTAAAGCAAAAATTGTTGGGAACATAATTGAATTAAAAATTCCTAACAGAAGCAGTGACCACATCGCAATAGCCCCTTCATTTACAACTACACTGCAGAGTAAAATAACATTCGCAATTGCGCATAGCGTTAAAATTTTCGCCGGATTAAATCGAGCAAGAAAATAGACGCCGATCAAGCGACCCACCATCGCCCCGCCCCAATAAATTGACAAATACCGAGCGGCCACAAGTAAACTTAAGTTTCCAATATTAGGCAGGTGAAGAAAATTAACCACTAAACTGCCAGCAGAAACTTCAGCACCGACATAAAAGAAAATACTGGCAAAGCCGAGGACAAAGGTAAGATGTTTCCAAAGCGAAAAATCACCCGCCTCTTCATGAACTTCATGTTTTTGCGGCCGGTTAACAGATTTAAAGTTAAAACGAGAAACAAATATAGACACCAGCACCATAATTAGCGCAATGATAATATACGGTACGTATAAGTGTGAAGAAACAATAAGTCCCGCAACTAAAAGCGGAGCGATAACACAGCCTAACGAGTTAAAACCCTGTGCCAAAGTTAATCGCGCAGATGAAGTATCTATATCACCTAATAATGTAACCAATGGATTAGCGGAAACTTGTAACATGACAACACCGGTTGCCAAAATAAATAATCCAAATAAAAACACACCGTAAACTAGCTCTAAATCCGCCGGTATAAACACCAAGCACCCCAATGCAATAATCATCAGACCAAGGATCATGCTTTTCTTATAATTGAGTTTATTGACCAACCAGGCCATCGGCAGCGACATAATAAAATAAGTGAAAAAGAAACAGAACTGTACCAGCATCGATTCTGCATAGCTCAAACCCAGTCTAGCTTTTAAAACAGGAATAAGTAAATCATTTAATATTGTGATAAAGCCCCAAATAAAAAACAGCACCACCATACCACTAAATAAAGGGGCTGAAGAGGTGAGTTTATTCTTATCATTCATAATAACTATAACCACTCGCTGCTAAAAGTATTGAAAGCTATCGACAAAATACAATAAAGTATACACCCAGAAGCTAGCAAAACCAAATGCGTAGCTTTTATATAGATATCACTTTACGCGCTGGTGTGCTACTATCCCCCACTTGATCAAGAATTCACCCATTTAAATGGGGTCAGGAGAATAAATACATGCCTTTTCAAAGACTTGGCTTATCAGCAGAATTACTATCAGCCGTGAAAAATCAAGGCTATACAGAGCCTACGCCGATACAATTGCAAGCGATACCAGTAATCATACAGGGTCGAGATATCATTGCAGCAGCACAGACTGGCACCGGTAAGACCGCCGGATTCACCCTGCCCTTGCTTCACCGTCTATCTCAAAGCACACCAGCTCAAAAACGCGTGAGAGCGCTGATTGTAACCCCTACCCGTGAACTCGCAGCTCAAGTCCATGAGAGCGTACAGACATACGGCAAATACCTGCCTTTTAAGGCTAACGTTGTGTTTGGTGGAGTTAAAATTAACCCGCAAATCGGCCGCCTTAGACAAGGCAGCGACATTATTATCGCGACCCCTGGGCGTTTACTCGACTTAGTCAATCAACGTGCCATCAATCTTAATTTCGTTGAAATCTTAGTCCTGGATGAAGCGGATCGTATGCTTGATATGGGCTTTATCCATGACATTAAACGTATTATAAAGTTGCTACCAAAGCAGCGTCAGAATTTATTATTTTCCGCAACGTTTTCAGACGAAATAAAAACCTTAGCAAATAAACTACTGGTTAATCCAGAATGCATCGAAGTCGCGCGACGAAACACAACGGCCGAAGGGGTTACCCAGATAATCCATCACGTCGATAAATCTCGCAAACGTGAATTACTTTCTTACCTTATTGGTTCTAAGAATTGGACGCAGGTATTAGTTTTTACTCGCACCAAACATGGCGCCAACCGTTTGGTTTCTCAATTAGAAAATGACGGTTTAAAAGCGGCAGCCATTCATGGTAACAAAAGCCAAGGTGCGCGTACCCGAGCGCTTGCAGATTTCAAAAATGGTAAAGTTAGAATTCTAGTGGCAACAGATATCGCTGCGCGCGGATTAGATATTGAAAAATTACCGCACGTAGTTAACTTTGATTTACCCAATGTGCCTGAAGATTATATACACCGCATTGGACGCACTGGACGCGCGTCGCAAGAAGGTTTGGCAACCTCTTTAGTTTGTATTGATGAGAAAGATTTATTGCGCGACATCGAGCGTTTGTTAAAACGCAAAATACCTGCTGAGGTTTTACCCGGTTATGAACCCGACGTATCCATTAAAGCTGAGCCGATTAACAAAGGTCAAAATAAACCTTCCGGCAGACGCAACAGCAGTCCGAATCAAAACAAACCCTCAGGTAGACGCAGCGCCAAAGCTCAACAACCAAGATCCAGAAAAGCCCCTGGAAGCAGAAGGCAAAGAGCTGAAACAGCCGGTAGAAAAAAGTTTGCTAACTAGAGTTCCGCATATAAGATCGATGCTAATTGAGGTGGTGTAACCCCATCAATATCAGCTAAATTGACATCAGCACCTGCTGCCACCAAAAGCTGAATGATATCTACTGAAGCTTGAGTGACCGCAAAATGTAATGGCCTTAATAGAAAACCATCTACCACTCCATTGGGCTCAGCACCAACCTCAAGCAAGTTTTCAACTTCTTTTGCATTATCATTTACAATCGCCTCTATTAGCTCATCTTCATACATGACATTACCCACCCTATTTGTTATTACTATGACAACAATCCTAGAATAAAACTCTGCATTAATTTGCAGAAGGGTAAATTTACTCTGAATGTCAAAAAATAATAACTCTGTAATACTTAAGTAGAATAATTATCAAGTGCTTACAATCTTGGGATAAATCATCGGATCAGGGTCTTCGACTACAGACTCTGGCATAGACTTCTGGTGACGCAAAAAAATTTCTTCAGCTTGGCAGGCAAATTCACTTTTTGTAATATACGGGCTGAAAAAAGAGCTTGCCTGATGAACTTTCTCAGCACTTTCCTTGGTTCGCTTAAGCGTGCTCCATAACAAAGCCGCATTTCCCGCATGCGATTTTATATCATTCGGACCTTGAATCTTGACAATACTTTTAATAAGCTCCGCAGCCAAACCAATTCTGTGTTCTGCAATATTCACTTTTTGCAGATAAAAATAAATAAAAACCAAAATATCATCGCGCATTTTTGCATGAGTGTTTTCTAACTCATTCGTTTTTTTAAACGTTGGCGCACAAGTTCGTAATGCATTTTTGCTGAGTTGTTGATAAGCTTCATATTCTTCGGCATCGAGTTTATTAATCAGCGTTTTCTGATGTAGGAATTTTCCGGCATTCTTATAAATATAATAAGCTGCCGCAATTGAAGCCAAAGGTATGGCAACATAAAAGGCGCTGGCTGATATGACTGTTGCGCTAACGGTAATAAGACTTAATTTTGTAGCAGTTACCAGTGCTGACGTTATCGTCCAGGCAGACGCGCCGCCAACACCACAAACCGTCAGAATAAATTCCATGCCAAAAAGATGACGATCAAACTTAGCATCTTGATGATAATATTGACGCGCACATTTGTAAGCATAAAATCCGGTTGAAATAGCAAATATACCAAGTGTTACTGGATAAAGTAAAACTACTGGAGCGCCGAACAATGTGAGCAGCCAAAAACATGCACCCCCAGCACCACAACACTGGGTAATAAACATAGAAAAATAGTCAGAAATATTAAGGGCTGAATCTGGATTAAGTTTGTTGTGTGTATAGAGTGTAAGCGCAAGTAGAAACCCTCCTTCACAAACAGCCACCGATAGAAATGGGTTGATGCTGACACCTAAGACAATCAACACTAACATTAGCCAATGTAATGCCCCATTCGTACCGCAGACCTCGAGAATAAACTGGCGTAAAGATAAAAGTAATTTCCTCAACATTGCTCTTTCCAATCAGTTAATCTATACGTCGTCAGTATGACTGTGTGGAAAAACTATGTCAAAGCAGATCGCGCCAAATTAAGCTTACCCTAAGGTGGTATTATATTTTTCAACTTATTTTTTAATGCGATTACATTCGGCTTAATTTCTATTGCAAATCCCAAAAGAAGTTATTGCAAAAGCAGCCTCAGCAATCTATTGTTAAGTTAGCGTTTATTGAGTATATTTACTTTTTGGGAGTGGATGTGCATGAAAGTCCAATATTGTAATCTGAGCATAATAATCAGCTATCAACAGCACGCCGCATGGACGCGGTAACTTTTACTCTCTTATGCACCACAATGCTTATCTTTTACCTCGAAAGTAAAATCCTTATGACAACCGCAATCGCAGTAAAAAACAACATGATAGCGGCTAAAGATATTAAACTGCCACTATAAAACAAAAGAACACTGACAGAACCTAATACGCCGGAACCAATTCTCATCAATGAAAATACGGTTACCCTGATTCCCATCGGTGCATCACTTGCCTCTAAAGTCAGGCGGCTTAAAATTGGCATTGAAAGACCTCCGCCAAAAGTGAGCAGCATAATAAAAGCGATGACTGCAAATAAAGCGTTCGGGAACAGCCAACTGATCAGTGTGGTTATAATGGCCCCCAAAAATGCAAGCCCAAGTCCAAGATTTATTAAAAAATGATTGCGATCAGCTGTCGCAAATTTACTAACCACTTTGGTGCCAAGAATAAAACTTCCAAAAATAAACGTTTGAATAATACCAAAAGTAAGCGTACTAAGATGAAATTTGTGAATAATAATAAAAGGACCAGCCAATATCCAAGAGATCACTCCAATAATAGGAAAAACCGTCAGTAGTGACAAAAGAATAAATTTATAATTTGCAAACACCGACCTGTAATGCAGAATTATTTGATTAAACTGAAACGGTTTTGGTTTAACGACGGTTTCCGGCATTTTAAAATAGAGCAATACAACAGTAATCAATGCCCACAAACCAAGAATAATAAAAATCCAACGCCAGCTAAACGCTAATAAAAATGCGCCGCCCAGCAAAGGACCAAAAGCTGGCGCCAAAATTGTAACACTGTTCATTCGTGCCAACATTCCAATTGCTTGTTTAGAATCAAATAACTCATTAATAGCAGCGTATCCGGCAATAAACATGGATGGCATTGCTACGCCCTGCAGGAATCGTCCAATAAGTAATACATGAATAGTAGGCGCCACCGCACACAAAACTGAACTTAAAATATAGAGTACACCACCCCAAAGCAGAAGCGGCCTACGACCATAACGATCTGAAAGCGGGCCAAAAATTAATTGCACCGCCAATCCCCCTATCATCCAAATCACCATGGTAAGTTGGGCTAGATTAGCCGATATCGCAAAAAACGTGGTGATTTTCGGGAGCGCCGGTACGTAAGCATCCATAGAAAGATATATTGCAACCTCATACAGCACCAGTAATAGCGGAAATAAAGTCATATGTGATCGCTTAGTCATTTTACGCACCCTTTTTAACTGTTAATAAAAAAATCCTTGCAGTGCTTTTTAAACTCGTGTAAGATATATATATATGTTATAAAACTCCACCTCCTCCACGCAAAAGCTTCCATTTATATCATTTAACCCCCATTAATTCAATGGATTCTTTTATTCGTCACGCATTATTTTTTCATTGCGCCTTGCGCAATATTCCTGGCCGACAAAGTCTGTCCTGAGTGAAGCGTGAGAATTAACTAGACTACGAGCTAATGTATTTCGCCAGCCAGAAATACAGGAGTATGATATGGGGTGGGTACGCTCGGAACGACATCCGTCAGTTAACCGGGAGTATTGTGGCCAGCTACAAAAACAAGTTTTACAAAATTGTTACATAATATGGTTGTATTTGAGTAGCCTGAGCTGGTAAAATTTCAACCATTATGAAGAAATATATTGCACTAACAGTTTGTCTAGTTATTGGTCTATCTTATTGGGCTTGGCATCACGCACATAAAAAACCACCTGAAGTAAAAACGGTTGTGGCGAGTCTTGGCAGCATCACTACCACCGCAACTGCTATCGGTAATATTATCCCAAAACAAACCATTATTGTTAAATCACAAGTTTCCGGTACGGCAGACACCGTCTATGCTGATGTGGGTGATTACGTCAAAACAGGGGCGCCCTTAGTTAAGGTTAAACCTAATCCTGTACCCTCTGAACTGGCACAAAAAATTGGCGTAGTTGCAGAAGATAAAGCGGCACTCAATGGCGCTCAACTAAGCCTAAAAAATTTCAACTACTTGTATAAAAATAAAATCATTCTGGATAACAACGCCAAACTTCTACAAGCGCAGCAAGGCTATGATTCTGCACTTGCTAGATATACAGCAGACAAACAATCACTGAACCTTTATCAGCACGGTAAGGCAAAAATCGGCGGCAAACTTGTCCAAAATATGGTTACAAGCCCGACGACAGGTTTTATTTTGCAACGCAATATCAATCCTGGTGACACCATTAACTCGGTTAGCGACATGCAAGCAGCCACTGCGTTATTTGCCATTGCTAATATGAAGGAGCTCATCTTTGAAGGCACGGTCGACGAGCGTGATGCCGACAAGCTTCATATTGGGATGCCTGCCGCTGTCACCATCGGCGCACTGCCCAATCAGAAAATTAATGGCAAAATTATTTCTGTTTCCTTGCAATCTGATGCGCGCAATTCTGCTGATATCCCCGCCATAAGTTTAGGTTCCAGCAGTAACTCCAGCAGCAACCAATCGCCTTTTAACGTAGGTTTTCAGGTAAAAGTTGGTGATATGAAGATTCCAACAAATCTTAAATTACGTTCTGGATTTTCCGCAACAGCCAACATGGTTATTGCCGAGAAAAAAGGCGTGCTGGTCATTTCACAAAACTTGATCGTATTTAAAGACAATAAAATATATGTCAGCGTGGAAAACCCAACCACACACAAGGCGACGCTCACCGCAGTAACGCTGGGGCTAACCGATGGAAACCAGGTAGAAATCACCTCAGGAATTAAGCCAGGAGCGCTTCTCAAAGAACCCGAAACAAAAGGCTAAGTCGAATGAAAAAATTTATTCAGAGCCTACTTTGCCTCTGCTTGTTTGGAGTGGCAGAAGCGGAAAATCTCAGCGAAGTTTATCAAAAAGCGCTGCAATTTAATCCCACTTATCTAGGTGCGGCGGCCAACACCAAAGTTGCACAAGACCAAATTGCTATTGCGCGTTCGGCATTACTGCCACAACTGAGCGCTTCAGGCAATTACCAATATACAAATAACAATACAAATGGCAACGGCGAAACCCAAGTTAAATCGCAAGGCGTGGGTTACGGCTTATTATTAAATCAAACGCTTGTTGATTTTTCAAAAATTAAAAATCTTGATAGCACCAAAGCCAGCGCTATTGCTGCAAAGTTAAAAGGCATGGCGGCAAAACAGGATCTTATGGTACAAGTTGCAACGGGTTATTTTGCTGTGGCGCTAGCACAAACTGAACTCGCTCTTGATAACAAAAAGCTTAACGACCAGACAAAAATATACCATGAGGCAGAACAGCAATTTAAAGCAGGTCAGACCACGCGAACCAGCGCGACAGATGCAAAGGCTGCCCTAACAGCAACCGAAGCGTTAGTTCTGCAAGACAAAATTGACCTCAGCAAAAAATACTCCTCACTCGAGGCCATGACCGGAACGACGATAAAGCCCGTTGCGGTCCTGAAAAAAACGTTGCTGATAAAATCGCTTAAATTAAATAAACCCAACGCCTGGATGCAAAAGGCGCGCCTTAATAATCTCAGCATACAATCACAACGCTATGCTCTACAAGCCGCACAGGAAAATATCGCTGCAGCCAACAGCGGTCATTTACCCACACTGAATGCGTCCCTCGGCTATAACTCACAAAATCAAATAACTCAAAATACAACCGACCCAAACATTCTAAACAAAGATTTCTCGGCTGGAGTCAATCTTTCTTTTCCTATTTTTTCAGGTGGCGCGATTCTAGCAAACACCAAGCAATCGCGAGATCGTTACCTGGTGACGTATCAATCTTTTCGTGGAACCTCAGAGCAGGCCTTCGACCAACTGCGCGCATCGTTTGCCACACTCAAAAACAGCGGTTCACTGATTAAAACTTTAAAAAAATCAGTAGAGTTGCAAAAACAAGCGCTGCATGACACTATGATTTCGTATAATGCAGGTTTGCAATCGATGTCTGATGTGTTAGCCGCACAAGATAGGCTTTATTCACAGCAGCAGCAATACTTTCAACAACAATACAGCTATGCCATTGCTTATCTTCAATTGCTGCAAAGTGCCGGCATCCTCAATCAGCAGCAACTAAACTATCTTAATAGCTTTTTAGGTTAGCGATGTATAGCATTGATCTTGTCAAACAAATTTTGCAACAACTTCGAAAATATAAGCTACGCAGCTTTTTAGCCATGTTTGGTATCTTGTGGGGAACCTTATCCATTGTTATGCTGCTATCATTAAGCAATGGTTTTGCGAAGCATCAACAAGAAAAACTAAAAGCCGCCGCAAATAATTTTATCGTCGTTAATTTTGGACCGACTAAGTTATCATTTCACGGTACACCTGCTGGTCAGGTTGCAAAAATAACAATTGAAAAAATTCTACAACTTAAAAACCTGATTCCTGGGATACGTGCCATCTCAACAGAGATGAATTATTCTGGCGCGCAATATGCTCAATCTGCTGATCATGCGCATACGATTAAAATTTTGCCGGACGGTATCTCAGCTGACTTTACCAAAATTTTTGGAATGAAGCTTGCCCCTGGGAGCCGACCTTTCACTAAGCTCGATGATGAAAAACAGGCTAATATTACCATTATCAATAGTTACGTTGCCAGCTCACTTCTACCGGGGAAAAACGCACTGGGTAAAATAATTCTAATTAATGAAGTTCCTTTCAAGGTAGTAGGCGTTATTCAAAATAGCAAGGATGCTAGCAGTCATTCACAACAAGCGGCTTTAACATATATTCCTTATACAACCTATCAAAAATTATTTGGCACCACCTGTCCGTCCTACTTTGTTCTTTCCACCTATCAGTTGGCAGACATACCAAACGTTGTGCATGCACTCAAAAATTATTTTGCGATTCACTATCATATTGCACCGGATGATCCACAAGGAATGATGGTATATGATAGTACGCGTGTTTACGGATTTGTACATTGGTTTTTTACCGTTATTCAAGTATTCTTTTTACTGTGTGGCTTGATGACCCTTGCCGTTGGTGGCATTGGTGTGGCGAATATTATGTTTCTTATTATTAGCCAACGCTCCAAAGAAATTGGAATTAGAATGGCAATAGGCGCCAAAAAGCGTCATATCATTTTTCAAGTGTTGCTTGAATCCAGTATTATCGTGTTGCTTGGCGGGTTGTTAGGCTTTATTATCTCAGCTGCATTGATAATCGTTTTACCCTATTTTCATCTACCTGAATGGCTGGGTACACCACATCTTAACGTTGTTTCTGCCTTAATCACGATGCTGGCCTTAATGCTGGTAGCAACACTGGCAGGCTTTTTCCCCGCAAGACGCGCAGCGCTAATGAACCCTGTTGATGCAATCAACAAGCGAGGGACATGATGATTTCGCTCAAGCATAGCGTCAAAGAATTAATGAGCCATAAGACACGGCTACTTTTAACCATATTCGCTATCGCTTGGGGTACCATTGCAATCTCATGCATGCTGGCCATCGGCCAGGGTTTACGCACCACGTTTAGTCATGCCACTCGCAGCTTAGGAGAACCAACCTTAACCATATTGCCAGGCGTTACCACTAAGCCCTATCATGGTAACGGCGTTGGCGTTGCCGTTAAGCTTATTGCTGCCGACGTTCATTTATTGAAATCACAAGTTCATGGTATCGACAAAATACTTGCCATAGATAGGACTTTGATTAAGCTTAATTACCGTGAGAATAGCACGTCAGCCTCAGTGATGGCTGTAACCGCAAACTATATTGACACGGATCCTGTAACGATTGCTAAGGGTGGCCGGTTTTTTACACCACTGGATGAAAAATTAAAATCACGGGTTATTGTGCTTGGCCAAAACTACGTCGATAGGCTTTTCAAAGCGCACACAAATCCTGTTGGTCAAACGATACAGCTTGGTACACAGGCCTTTACGGTGATTGGCGTGATGCCAAAAACAAAAGGCTTTGTGTTAGGTGGCATGCCAAATTATTATCGTAATTATATTCCACTTAGCACCTACCGACTTTTAAGCAATACCCAGGATTACAATAAGATTGTAATCGTGCCAAAACATGGTGTTGATCGTGACCTTTTGTCTAAGCAGATTCGACGAGTGATTGCGTTTCAACATCAAGTTAATCCACTCGATCCCGGAATTATTTCCATCCGCGATCATTCACAAATACAAAATACCTTTAATAATTTTATGCTCGGCTTGCAAATATTTTTAGGGCTCATTGGCTTCATCACTTTGGTTGTTGCCGGCGTTGGCGTTGCCAATGTGATGTTTGCATCAATAAATCAGGCAACCCGAGATATTGGAATACGCATCGCGATTGGAGCTAAACAGTATCATATCGTTTTGCATTATGCGTTTGAATCTTTACTGGTAACTTTTATCGGCGGCATTTTGGGTGTGCTGTTATCTTTTGCGATTGTCGTAGGGCTTCAGCACGTTCATATTCATTCGAAGTACTTAGAACAATTCGGCAACATTCATCCGATTTTATCTTACGGAGTTGTTGCGATTGTAATCGGTATGCTTGGTTTAATTGGTTTTTTTGCTGGGTTTTTCCCAGCAAAACATGCGGCACAAATCGATCCAGTGGAGGCATTGCGTAATGAGTAATAAAACATTAATCGAGCTTACGAATATTAATAAAACGTATCAGATGGGTAATGTAGCGGTTAAAGTGTTAAGCGATATTAATTTGAAGATTGATAAAGGTGAATATATTGCTATTCTTGGCCCTTCTGGCTCAGGTAAATCCACCTTGATGAATATTCTGGGTTGTCTCGATAGCCCAAGTGAGGGCCATTATTATCTGGATGGTCGTGATGTTAGTTATCTTAGTCGGGATGAAAAGGCCGAGGTGCGTAATTATAAGATTGGATTTATTTTTCAGAGCTTCAACCTATTGGAATATGGTTCAGCCCTGGATAACGTAACACTGCCATTGGTTTATCGTGGCATGGCGGCACACAAACGACAAAAACTTGCCACAGAAATTCTAACTAAAGTTGGTTTGAGTGATCGCATTCATCATCATCCCAGTGAGCTTTCTGGAGGCCAGAGGCAACGTGTTGCCATCGCTCGCGCACTGGTCACCAATCCCGATATTTTGCTGGCCGATGAACCCACAGGAAATCTCGACAGCCAGTCAGGTCAAGCTGTGATTAAACTGTTCGAAGAACTGGTTAAAGAGGGAAAAACTATCATTATGGTGACACATGATTTGAGTGTTGCCGAGCGCACCAAGCGTATTATTAGGATTTCAGACGGTAAGATTCAGCATCCTACCGTTTAACCTAGAATCCGCAGTTGAATCACGATTCTGGACACAACATCTTAATTCATCTGACGTTGGTAAAAATTCTCTTATCACCAACAAGGTGACCACGAAATTTTTTCCAACGCCATCTAAATCAACCTGTTGCGCCAGAAGATCGCGATCAACTGCGGATTCTAGGTTTAAGCTTTCAATGCTAAACGCACCTCACACGGCATAATCAAACTAATATTAAATTCTGCTTATCTAAACGCGGGCGAAAACAGAATTGGCGATGAACAGCCACTTTCGTTGCTCTTCTCATAGAACCGCTACTGCTTGTTGAGTATTACCGTCGGGGTGCCCCCGTCAGGTGTATGCGGTGTACTCAACTCGTATTCCCCGATTTTTCCACACGTTTTATTTACTGGCGTTAAGCTGTCAACACTACCACCCGAAACTTTGATTGTTGCGGTACACTTGGTGCCTTTAGCATCTGAAGGAGTAATGCTGATCGTATATGTACCGTTCTTAACCCAACTACAATACCAGTTTGGAGCGGGGGGGTTAGTTGTAGCAGTAAGAGTTTGGTTACTGACAGACGTACAAAAGCTGGAGCTGTTAATATCGAAACTACCACTTTTGATAGTTGCTGATAAAGCGATGTTTACAGCAGCTGCCATCGCTCCTAAAGGCAGTAACCCGATTAATGTGGTTAACAGGATCTTTTTGATAAATGAATTATTAGCCATGATTTTTCTCACAAAATAATTTTCATATAGTAAATATAGTTCATATAGGATGTGTGCGCTGTTCGAATTGCTAAGTTCGAGATAATATCAATCAGTTAGTTGAATACCAAAAAATAACAGTACTTTTGTATTGGTATAACAATATACTTCCAATAATTGGACCTTCCTCGATTTGTTCCATAAGTTGTTGATTTCCGCTTTAACTTATCAATTCGAACAGCACACGCATTAAGTGCCGGCATGATTTGTCTCTCGCGTTTAACTGTTACATAAATAATCAGAGCCTATGACTTAAGGGTTTAGCGATGGATAGGTTGCAACGCAATGATGGCAATAAAAAAAACCAGTTGGGTCATACTTTCGTTTTATTTTTAAAAGCTTGGGGTAATTAACACCCCAAAAATCATATTGCCAATTTTTTTGAAAATAATTTGCCTCATTTGCATAAGTCCCTGCATGTGGCGTGATCGCCTCAAACAGGCTCATTGCTTGGTTGATCTTAGCCACAATACTTTTGGCTTTGATTTTATTTGGCTCAAATCCCTTAACACCAAGGCGGACTGTATTGGAGCCAGCACTCATTATTAATAACGCGGCTGCTTTATATACTGCTGGATTGGTTGATGTTTCTCGCCCTCGCAGAACTGCATCCCGTGAGGCGCCTGCCAAACCTTTGTTTGCATGCAAGCTAACTTCCGTTAGACGTGACGCTTTGAATATAACCTCAGCTAACTGACTGACAGATTTATCAGAAAATAAACTGATTGGTATCCATCTGGATTGATAGGTATACCAGTATTTGTAAACTTCACCACTATTCGGTGCCCACCAATATTGACCAGGTGAAGCACCAGGTAAATTATTTTTTATCACCAAATTCGGGTGGTGCTTATGCCAATATTGATAGTTCCACATTTTTTGAGGTGGGATTTTTGTAATTTTTTTCTGTATTGAATAAAGTTTTGGATATTTCGACATCCATTTTTTTAGCACTGACCAGGTATGGTTAACTTCGTCTAAAGTCATTCCCTGATACATCATAAAAATATTCACTTCATTGTTATTATTAAAAGAAAACTGTTCGCCCCAATGCGGATTGTTTAAATGACGGCGATAAAATACCAGAAAATGTTGGATAAGCTTTTTATAGGAAGCATCATTTTTTGCATTGAGTTTTGCTTTGAAAATTCCGAGTGTTTTTGGCAGAGGGTGCGTCATTAAGGTCATGCGAGTCACTATTCCAAATGTGCCACCCCCACCGCCTCGTACCGCCCAAAATAAATCTTGATTTTGACAGCGATTGGCACTCAACACTCGACCATCCGCGATGACAATTTCAAATTGCAAAACACCGGCTGCACCGGTACCAAATTGTTTTGAGTAACTTCCAAAACCCCCGCCTTGGGTAAAACCTCCTGCTGCACCAACCGTTGTGCACCCACCTCCTTGTACATATTGGTGATGTTTGTTAGTCACCTCATTGTAAACATCAATCCATCGCGCACCCGCACCAAACGTCACAGCCGTTAGCCCTTTGGGCTTATTGTTGCAACCAACAGGGATAAAAGAGTTGTGAAAATTAAGCTGGCGCATTTTACGAGTCCAAACTAAAAGTGAATTTGGCGCATTTGAGCGGCCCAAATAATCATGACCCGCACCTTTAATAACTAATTTGATTCTATGTTTTCGTGCAAAGTTAACCGCGCTAACAACATCTTTTGTTGATTCAGCGACAACCGCATAAACGCTCATTTTATCTTGCCAAGCACCAAGCCAACCCTGACTTTGTGCTCCAGCAGGCATTTTTTGGAGAAAAAAAGGATTGTTTGTTTTTCTAATTGCTTGTTTGCACGCCTCACTTTTCACATTGCGTTTACATGTCGCCATCGGTGAAACTGGCTGTAGCAACTGCCCCTGCAAATTATTTGATAATTGACCCCAATCTTTAGCAGATGGCCAGCAGGGTGAGGATGGCAGGCATTGGCTCGGTGAAGGTGCTTTTGCAATACAATTGACGCTAAAGAGCATTAAAAACAAAATAGCCAAACAATTTTTCATCAATTCATCCCTGTTTTTTATTCATTCCAATGAATTTTCTAGCGTATCAAATCCATAAAGGTTATGAAAGAGCCAGTAGAAAAAAAATGATCTAAATCAACCAGGTATATTCAATCCGCGAATGATCAGCAGTGCGTCAAAAATTTTGAAAAATCAAAAATAAGACAGAACTATAGGGTTATGACACAATGCCAAGGTGGATGGCTTCATTCCATTGGTTACGTCCTCAAATGGGGCTGTGCCAATATTCCTAATGAAGTAGATTGCTTATTCTGGAGGCCTCGGGGGTATATTCATGATTCCCCGGATTTTTATCAAAATACAGCGCTATAAATTCAATTTCATCAAACAGAACCGCTAGATCACGAGGGGTAAGCCCATCAATATCCGTTAGATTAGCATCTGCGCCTGCCGCAAGCAGTAGCTCGACTATTTCCACTGAACCTTGAGTAACCGCGAAATGCAACGGCCTTAGTAAATAGCTATCTGTTACACCATTAGGTTCTGCCCCCATCTCGAGCCAGCATTTTACTTGCTGTGGGTCGTTGTTCATAATTGATTCGACTAGCTCGTTTTGATACATATTATTACCAATAAAATAAGTAGTATTACTGTAATGGAGATTATATGAAGTGATTCTCTCTACAGTAAGCGTAAAATTACTCATTATCAGTATAAAAAATGGTGTTGCAATACTTGAGTATTCCATAGTATTTCCATTAAATTTAGGCCGCAATTCATACAGAATATGAGCGTTTTTTTAATCATCTGAAAATAGGGGAATTTCGTATTTGTTGATACTAAAGACAGAAAAAACGCGGGATCAAAAGATATCCGCGTTTTTTTGAATAAGCTACTCAGGGTTACCAGCTATTACCGCCGCGTCGACCACCAGCACCAGCACCTGCGCCAGCACCTGCGCCAGTACCCGTGCGTGTGCGTTCTTGAGCAAAGTTAACTTTGATTTTTCGACCTTCGACTTGCTCACCATCTTTTGTTGAAACTGCTTTTTCAGCACCTGCTTGTTCAGCGAATTCGATAAAAGCAAAACCCTTTGGCTTGCCAGTTTCACGGTTTTCGATGATATTGATCTTACTAATACTTCCGCAATCTGCAAACAACTCTGTTAAAGTGGCTTCGGTTACGCTGTATGGTAAGTTACCAACATAAACTTTCTTCATATAATGCATTCCTATAAAAACGTTAATAAATTATGCTTGGTGACAAGGGCTCCTAAGGAAGTACTACAATAAACTGTTATCAAAATCATTGCCACAAAACATCATTGCCAAAACCACACAAACACCTGCGCGATTCTAGCACACACCATCTTGATTTACAATGTAATTATAGCCACATTGATTATTGCGCAGCTATAGCTATGAGGTCAACGATGGCCCATCAGGCTCAGCTTTCTTTTCATCTTCTGCTGTATTGCTCACAGCTTGATGCACTGGTTCATAACACTGCCGAACCTTAATTCGAGTATTCTCACGCATTTTGCTGATCTGAGTATTAAAAACCCATCCCTCGTCACGGGGACAAATCTTAGTCCGATGAAATTCATACTGCTCAGTAAAACTCCTGCAAGTTCCCAATAAAATTTTGAGGTCACAGATGTCATGACCATGAAGCGCGTTATAAGTGATGCTCGCACAATAGGGTAAACTTTCTTCAGCTAATATTAATGTCTTAATCGCATCCCAATGAAAGCTCCTAGCCGTGTATTCAAAAGTTTCAGGAGGGATATGTTTTGGGTTCGCAAACAGCGGCGAAGCTCTATACGACGCACTTAATTTAGCTCTGTGCTCTTTACTGAGAATAGCTAATCGATCATACAATTCAACTTGGCGATAATAAACCCGATGTCTAAGCAGGCAACCCATAGATCCATGGTGTTTTATTGCTTGATCAGCATTTTTATGCATATTCGCACATATTGCTATAGATCTTTCGTGGATTAAGTCAGGCTCAAGATCCTTTGTCAGCAAATTTAAAAGCTCTCCCTCTAAAAGTCCCTGGCTTACTGTCGCGCACCAAAAATTTCCGTACCAAGCACCAGCCGTCAATAAGCTATACTGTGCTTGTGCGCAAGTATTTTTATGCAGAAGAATCGTTTGGTAAATTCGACAAAGGTCAGCGAGGCGAAAACCATCTTGCGGCACAGCGGGTGCCCCCACTTCTTCTTTTTGCTCTCTTTCTAAATCTGAAAATGTAAACGTTTCGCTTGCAATAATAGTTTGCAACTCACCTGATTTAAATCGCTGCTGAAGCTCCTTGACTGCATTTTCAAAAGAAGCATCAATCACATAATAGGGTATAGCTTCTTCTAGTATGGTAATTCCTTCCGCAATTTTTCCAGCTTTGAAATTATTAATAGCCGTCCCACATTTTTTAACAAAAGAGTCTGCGCGTAAATTCATACTCCATAAAGCATATCCAATTAAAAAATCCAGAGGGTGGCATATTGACTTATTAATACTTGCGCCTACGCCACTCAGTTGATGGAGCTTAAATTTAAAATTTTGATGAAACCCCTCCTCTCGTGTAACAAGTGATACAAGCGCCATATCCCATAAGTCCTTCATCCCATCTTTTTTACAATTAAGGTATCTTAGAGGATGAGTTCGCCGAGAGTCAGCGAGTTCAATTAAAAAATTATAAAGCCCCACGCGTTTAATTTCATCATTTACGAAATCCTTAAGTCGTTGAGTCTCGTGATCACTACATAAGCCATTGCTTGCTGCACTATAAGTTGGCGGAACGATTGCAGATGTTGCACTAGATATCTGCACACCATCAGAATTACTGGTTGATGTCTCAATACTTTCCGAGATCTGTTGATAACCTACTGGTTCAGGCGATGAACTAATCCCATTTTTTCTTTTTTTTGAGCGCATCCTTTTCTCAATATCTTGCTGGTTTAAAAAGTATTTTCATTCACTATTATCTACCTTTCTACCAGCATTATCTAGCTTAAGGTTCGATTAATTTTTTGCGTTATGATACGCAAAGCCGCATAAAAATTATTCTTTCATCTTGGTAATTAACCCTTGCTCTGCTTCATCGTATGTTTTATACGTAGCTTTTGCATCGCAAAATTCAAACTTTTCATCCCCCATTTTATTCATCATCACATAACCAAAAAATTTATTATTTTTACCTTCCAAAACTACCCCAAGTCGTTGCTTGTCTTCACGTAACAAATAACGCTTCTCATGGCTAATGACATTCGCCATCTTCCGATAATGTGACATATGTGCTGTTTCCTCATCAAATAGCTCTTTGGAGGTTTCTTCTACTTTCATGCCCATACTCCCGTATTTTATGTATTACCCCTCAATTATAGACAACCGTCTGGCGCTGATGATTTAGGTTTATAATCAATAAAAATCAATAAGATACACATTTTTGGTCAAGGCATTGCTTACTGAGTAATTTTACTGTACAGTATTTAACCATAAGCGACTATGACCCATACTTGAAACAGAGCAAGTCTCGGTTTTAAACAAATATGAGGTTAATATAATGAAAAAAATAATTCTTGCATCAGTTGCTAGCGTATTCTCGTTTGGTTTAGTTTGTACCGGATTGGCGACAATGGCAAAACACCCCGCTGAGTTTAATGCGAGCCCAATTCCGCTAAATAAAGCATTGCAAAAAACTGCTGATAAGGTATGGGCTGAATCCAAAAATAGTATGCAAAAAATAAATAAAGTTGACAAAAAAGATGTATCTGACTTGCAAGCAAAGAAGGACATAAACACCCCCCCCTTCAATAAGCAAAATGTAGGAAGTAAAAAGTCAACAATTAATAAGGCACTAGAACCAACCCAATCTTAGTCAGTCTTCTTAGTTTCTAAAAAGGGCATCAATTATTGACGCCCTTTTTTAGATCTATGCTTCGTTCTAAGTAGCAAATATGATATTATTTTCGACAAGGTATGTCGAAATAGGGATATTCACGAGTGATAAGGACGTTGCGATCTTGTTCACACCATTTAGTGCTCACACTGTGCATTTTGTTGTCCTCATCCCTCGCATCTGCAAACCAAAATTATGCATACGATATTCCACAACAGCGCTCATTAATTGACTTAGTCACTGCCTTTTCCGACGCATTGAAGAATGACCCAACTTATCAGCAACAATTTGCAGCTTACCTCAGTAGTGCACAAGCCACGCCGCAGGCTATCGCAGTTTTATTGCCCCAAATATCGCTCAGCGCTACACTAAGCGGCGCCCGACAAACCTCAACGGTAACGGGTCTTCGTAAGTATAATAGCGATAGTTATGGCGCCGAACTTAGCCAAGCGGTCTTTAACGCCAATGCTTTTTTGACACTCGGGCAAGCAAAGTATTCTGTTCGCGCCGCCGCAATGCAGCTATCATTTGATTTACAGTCTTTAATAATTCGCGTATCAAATGCCTATTTAAATGTCTTACAAGCACAAGACTTATTGCGATATACCTCAGAGCAAAGAATATTTTTAGCTCGCACACTAGCGGTAAGCCAAGAACGATTTCGGTTAAAGCATGCAACCATCACTGACCTAGAGTTTGCCAGGGGTTCTTACCAGATTATTCAATCCGAATATATCGAAGCAAAAGTGAATCTATATAATAGCATTCAGCAATTGAGCCAAATTACAGGTGTCAGGTACAAGAAGTTTGCTCACCTTAAATCCAGGCTCCCCTTAATTTCACCCAATCCAGCCAAATTACAAGATTGGATTAAAAGCGCCACAATGCATAACCTCTCCATTAATGCTGCTCGCTTTGAGCTCCAAGCCGCACGATATAATGTTGGTGCGACTGCGGGCAATTTTTTACCTATTGTTAATGCGGTTGGCACCTGGGATGACGTAAATGGAACAACCGGAGGTTTTTTCAGCCGAAAACAAATTTTACGCACCGGAACGATTGGGCTCAATACCAACTGGAATATCTTTCAGGGTGGCTTAACAATATCGCAAGTAAAGCAAGCCAGCGCTTTATCTCAGCAAGCCCATGGGTTGCTACGTCAACGTTACCTTGATTCGATTGCATCCACGCGAATTGCATATACGGGTATTGTGCAAGGTCGGAAGCAGACCTACCACAGCCACCTTGCCGTTAAAGCATACCTCAAATCAGTTGAAAATGGTGAACAAGCGTATCAAAGTGGCGTGATCAGCATTTATGACATTCTGCAATCACAGACCCGGTTATACGCCGCAGAACAGCGTTATGTGCGCGACCTTTATGCCTACCTGCTAAATACACTGCAATTGAAGCAAGCTGCTGGCACGTTGGCTCCGAGCTCCATAGCTGCACTAAATCGCTACCTAACCCCGCATGCCCGAAAACCCAAAATGATAAAAAAGGCGTTTAAATTTTTTAAAACCAAGGCTTCACCTAAACATAAGGATAAACCGGTGCCCGCTATTCATTTGCCATACCCAACTCAAACACTAAGGCGCATTAACCATAACAAACAAAAGCTTGCCACTCATTTGTCAAACCCTGCGCAAAAAAAGCAGCTTAACTCCATAAAAAGCTCAAACTTTCGGGTCAGCAATTATTTAAAATCAATTATTAAACAAGAAGTTAGCGCCACTTTACCGACCCCGGTTGAATCATACACTCCCAATCACGCCTAGGCCCTAGGTTTCTCGCTTATTTATTCTATAGTTAGATATAAGTGCATAAAATAAATGAGTTTAGCGATGGAGCAACAGCCCAATCCACTACAATCAGCTTTTAAAGTTTGTAAAAAAGGCTTTATTATTGTTGGAATATTTAGTGCGATCGTAAATTTATTTATGTTAACTGTACCAATTTATATGCTGCAGTTATTTGACCGTGTGTTGGTTGGCCAAAGTCCAGAGACTTTAATTTATTTAACCATTATTGCGATCGTTGCAATTTTAACGATGTCGTTATTAGATGTAATCCGCGGCCGTATTTTGGCGCGCATTAGCCATTGGATGGAACGTAAATTAAGCTTGCCCGCACTTAACAAAAGCTCTGATGCGATCTTAGCCGGCAGTCACTACGGTAATCAATGTTTAAAAGATATTAATCAGCTACGTCAATTTTTAAGTAGCACCAGTATTTATTCGCTGTTTGATATCCCCTGGGTACCGATTTTTCTTGTTGTTATATTTCTACTTTACCCAACACTGGGTGTGATTGCTCTGCTTGGCGCACTTTTTTTAATTGTCATCGCAATTGCACACATCAAATATTCAAACAAAGCCTTAAAAAAAGCAAATCAGGCCGCGATTAGTAATCAGTATTATATCGATGAATCTTTAGAAAATGCAGAAGCCATTGAAGCCATGGGCATGCTTCCCGGTGTTATTAAAAAATGGTATCACACCAATGATACTGTCCTTAAATTACAAGCGCATGCGGGTGATCGAACCGCATTACTGTTTTCATTATCGAAATTTGTTCGACTGGTTTTACAAATTTTAATTTTGGGTGTTGGAGCATATCTCGTTATACAAGGTGAGATCACAGCAGGTGCAATGATTGCAAGCTCAATTATTATGTCCAGAGCATTAGCACCCATCGAGCAAGCCATCGGTGCATGGAAACAGGCGCAATCTGCAAGGCAATCCTATCAACGCCTAGAAAAATATTTTAATGTGCCCGCCTCTCGTCAAAGCACGACTGAATTACCTAAGGTCGATGGTAAATTATCGGTTGAGGATTTAGTTTTTATTTCACCAACCACAAAAAAAGTTCTCTTACAGGGTATTAATTTTAAAGCCAACCCAGGACAAGTCATCGCTATTGTCGGACACTCGGGCGCCGGAAAATCCACTTTAGGTCGCCTTATTCTTGGCATTTGGCCGCCGAGTCGTGGCAATGTTCGTTTGGATGGCGCTG
This sequence comes from uncultured Legionellaceae bacterium, assembly GCA_964196565.1. Taxonomy (GTDB): domain Bacteria; phylum Pseudomonadota; class Gammaproteobacteria; order Coxiellales; family Coxiellaceae; genus 2-12-FULL-42-15. The sequence goes on from CAXMUH010000125.1 coordinate 41,192, forward strand.
ATGTGTATCAATGGGAACGTGTTCATTTTGGTCAGCATACGGGATATTTACCTCAAAATACCAGTTTATTTCCAGGTACCGTTAAAGAAAATATATGTCGCCTTAAAGAACCTAATGATAAAAAGATGATTCAAGCTGCACAGTTTGCTGGTGCGCACGACATGATTTTACGCTTATCTGAAGGCTACGATACACCAATTGAAGATTATAGTCTGTCAGGCGGACAATCACGCAGAGTCGCGCTTGCACGCGCTTTTTATGACAACCCGCGACTGGTGGTGCTTGATGAACCCGAAACCCATCTTGATCAAGAAGGCGGAGCAGGATTGGCAGAAGCGATAAAAAAAGCCAAGGCTAATAAGATGACGGTGATTATTATTTCACAGCATCGAGATATCATCAGTCTGGCCGATCAACTGCTGGTGTTATTTGAAGGTAAAATGAAATCTTTTGGCGAAAACACGGTAACTCCAAAAAAAGGGTAATTTACTAACTGATGAGCGATGATGATAAAATAGAAAATCGATTATTAGGAAAAAACATTCCTAAACTGCCCGATACGAACTGGGATCGTATTGTGGGCTTAATTATTATTGTGTGTTTTTTCGGAATATTTGGTGGCTGGGCTCTCATTTCTCCACTTGAAAGCGCCGCCATTGCGCCTGGCAAAGTTGTTGTCGCCGGGTATCGTCGACTCATTCAACATTTCGAAGGTGGAATTATCAAAGCCATTTATGTGAAAGGCGGTAGCGTTGTGCAAAAAGGCGAGAAGTTAATCCAACTGGATGACACCCGAGCTAAAGTTTCACTGGACTTAGTGCAGAATGAATTTTTTGAGCTTAGCTTTACTGAAGCCAGGCTGCGAGCTGAACTGGTTCTCGAAAATCAATTTAAATTTCCCAGCTCATTAGATTCATATCGATCTAATCCCAAAGTTATGAAAATTTTTAATAGTCAAACAAAATTATATAGCGCTAACGAAAAAGCATTCTATGGCAGAATTGATATTTTAAAACAGAAAATCGCTCAATTAGATGAACAACAAAAAGGTGAAAAAGCTCAACTCGCTTCATTTACAGAACAACTCAGGCTAATTAAAGTTGAGCTCAGTGAAGTTAAAGTGCTTTATAACAAAAGATTAATTGAGCGTTCCAAGTTGTTGAGTTTGATGCGAGAATCGGCACGACTTGGCGGTCAAAAAGGGGAAAAAATGGCCGGAATCTCATCCATTCAACAAAAAAAAGGCGAAACGCAAAATCAAATTATCTCACTAAAAAATCAACGCCGCAAAGAACTCTTAACCGAACTTAGAGACACGCAAAGTAAACTCGCTGAAGTCACTGAAAAAGAAAAAGCCGCAAAAGATATCTTGGAACGCACCACCATACGATCACCACAAACTGGCACCGTAGTCGGACTCGAAGTTCACACCATTGGCGGGGTCATTAAACCCGGCCAAACATTGATGGAGATTGTACCCAAGCACGAGCTCTTGGTCATTGACGCTGAAGTTAGTTTACAAGATATCGATGTGGTGCAACCCGGTTTAGTGGCAAAAGTGCAATTAAGCGCGCTGCCGACTCGCACCACACCGACGCTGCTTGGAAAAGTCACTCACGTGTCAGCAGATACTTTTCAAGATGAAAAAACCGGCAGGACCTATTATCGTGCAACGGTAGAAATCGAACCAGGTGAACTCAAAAAGCTTGGCAAGCAAACCCTCTACCCCGGAATGCCAGCTGAGGTAATGATCGTCACCAATCGAATGACCCCATTTCAATATTTTATAGGGCCCATCAAACGCAGCTTTGACCGCGCTTTTAAAGAGCAGTAATCGGTATACTTAGCGTTTAGGCACCAAACTTGTCGCCCCGGGTCATAAGCAACCCGGGGTCCAGTTCAAATAAAATGCCAGCATCCAGCGAAAGCTGGATTCATGTATAGCTCACAATCTATAACCCAATTTTTATTGGGAACTGCTTTACACAATGGGTTTCTTTAACAAATACAGAGCTGACAATTAACCCCATGAATGAGCATATAGGCAATATCGTGAGTGCAAGCCTATAGCTCACATAACGATAAGAAACCACTAAATGACGATGATGAAAATGAGGGTGAGGAAGAAAATGAGATAATCGCATTGCGTTATAGTCTAGTATAGAACCAACCAACGGTAGTAAAAATACCCCTCCAAGAATAATGGCCATATTGTTAATGCCGCTCGCAGTTCCATAAATTTCTGGTTTATTAATATCGCTGATTAGACCAAAAGTGACGGCTTGCGCAGAAGCCCCGACGCCAAATAAAAATAACGCAATCGCCATAAACCAATAGGGCGGCGCATGAAAATAAATAATTGCGCAACTTGAAATAATACCAAGAATTGAACCTAGGATTAACATCGGCTTGCGTTTTTGAGTGACTTTGGAAACCCATCCCAAAATAGGACCACCCACGGCAACACCAATCCAGATCCACGCCAACAACCCCATCGCTTTAAGCATGCTAATGGAATAGTCACTCCTTAAAAAATTCCCACCCCAAAAGGAACCAAATATCGAAATTGGCGCCCAACAAAAAAACGCATACAAAGCAATCCACCAAGTTCTGGCATTACTACACGTCTCCTTACTTAGCTTCCATAATCGTTTGAACTGTTTGCTAAAGCTGAGCTTGGCCTTTGCTTTATTTTTTGGATAATCACGAATAATAAGCCAAAGTAATAAAGTTAAAATGGCGCCTACCACAGCAACAGCATTTACCGCGTTACGCCAATCGTAAGCAGCGATAAATTTAGAAAAAGCTTGCTGACCAATAATCGCGCCAACGCTGCCAAGCATCTGGATCAGACCAACCATAACCGCAAAATATTGAATCGATACCCAACGAGCCACCAGTACAAGTGCACCAAGATAACCAAATGACATCATCAGCCCGCAAATAAGTCTACAGATATTTGCTATGGCCGAATTCTGTGATATAGCAAATAAAAATGTAAAAATTGTAGTGATAAACATAGATAGGGTCAATAATTTTCGAGGCCCGACACTATCCAACAATAGCCCAGATGGAACTTGCATGATTGAATAGCCAATAAAAAACATGGCGGCCATAACACCCAGTGATTGCGCACTAATGTGCCACGACACGATTAAATAAGGGCTCGCAGCGCTCGGTAGAACGCGCTGGATAAAGTCATAGAGGTAAAATAATGCACCCATTAAAACGATTAAGTAGGGTTGAAAAATAGAATATGCTTTTTTTATTTTTACCATAACTACTTAAGTTTAATGGATTTTACAGGGGAATGCTATGAAGAATATACCCAAGCCGTTATGATTTTAGGTGTTTCAAGCACTGAGCCTGTCGTTCCGGGTCATAGGCAACCCGGGACCCAGTTCAACATGATTCGCTGGATCCCGGATATTTGGCTGCGCCAAATTCCGGGACGACGCTGCCAAAACAACGCTTAAAACTAATCCGCGTTGAGATACTAAGCGCACATGAATGTTAGGCTAACATTCATGTGACCAACCCTGGGGGTTCTTAGGGGGTTTTAGACGCTTGCGTTTAAAACCCCCTGAGTTTCAGTGTGGATTCATTCCACACTGGAATCAAAACAGGTTATACTCAACGCATCCTTATTTTTAAAGCCCTATATCTATACCGCGTTGAGTATATGGCAGCTTACGAATTCAGATATTCCAAAGCGGCGAGGCACATAACTTTGGCCGCCACCGGAATAACCGCATCATTGAAGTCATAGCCAGCTGTATGCACCATGGGCGCACCCTCGCCATTGCCTACTAGAAAAAAGCACCCGGGGACTTCTTGTAAAAAGTAGGAAAAATCTTCGGTTGCCATAATAGGGTCACTGAGAAACTTGGTATTTTCATCGCCTACCACTTGTTTTGCTGCCTTATAAACAAGATCAACTTCATCTTTAGTGTTAATTGTCGGTGGAAAACCTTCACCCACAAACTCAATAGAAGCGCTAGCACCATAAGCTGCAACCACATTATCTATCACAGTTTTAAATTGTTGTAGCAACACTTTGCGAGAAGCAGATGTTGTCGTGCGCAATCCGCCTTTGAGTATTGCCTGGTCAGGAATGATATTAACAGAATTACCCGCTTGGAACTGAGTGACGCTCAATACTGCCGGTTCTAGCGGTGAATTCACACGACTCACTAATCCTTGTAATGCTTGCACCAACAAAGAACCAACATAAATAGGGTCAATACTAGCTTCTGGAATTGCACCATGGCCCCCTTTACCCTGAATGGTAATTGTGAAAAAATCAGCTCCTGCTAAAATACAACCGACTCGAGCACCAACGCAACCTTGCTTGATAGTGGGATAATTATGATAACCAAAAATAGCGTCCACCTTGGGTTTTTTTAAAACGCCCGCATGAATCATTGCGAGCGCTCCCCCGCCCGCTTCTTCTGCAGGTTGAAAAATTAATTTAATTTTGCCGTTAAATTCTTTATTTATTTGTTGCAGCGCATAGGCCGCTGCAAGCAAGGTAGCGGTATGTCCATCATGACCACACGCATGCATTTTACCTTTATTTTTTGATTGATAAGCAAGGCCCGTTTGCTCTTCTATAGGCAAGGCATCCATATCTGCGCGCAAAGCCACTACTTTTCCAGGTTTACCAGAATCCAAAATTGCGACCATGCCAGTTTCTGCGATATGGGTTTCAACTTCATAACCAAATTGCTCTAATGTTTCTTGAACCAATTGCGCGGTTTGATGTTCTTCATATTTAAGTTCTGGGTTAGCATGTATTTTATGTCTTAGCTCAACTGCTTCTGGTAATATTTTTTCAATGGCTTGGAGGATTTTTTGTTGCATGGCTTTTTACCTTAAATACTTACACTAACTCACTTAGAATAGACTGAAACAAATGCTGTTTCAAATGATCCATTCGTACCAGTACACATAGATAATGGCTTTATCATGCTGAAATTATAATAAATCCTCTAATTATATACAATAACTACCTAAAAAATCAATAAGTTAGACTTCAAAGTTAATTTATTGCTTAACATTTGAACAGGCTGTGGTATAATGTGTTTACTGATAAGTGCTCTGTAGAGCGTACTGAGCAGCGAGATCAGGCTATTAACACACAAGCTGGCTATGACATAAAGGAATTTCGTATTATTTAACACGAGGTTTAAGTCATGAGCGCAGAAACAGACAACGATTCAATACAAACTTACGAAGGCGTCGAAATGCGCGGCATTAACATATCTGGAGCCGAGGCGGGTTCTGATGTGAGTTATGCGTACCAAGGGATGCCCTCACTTTCACAAGATATGGCATACTATATCGATCATGGTATGAATACCATTCGCTTTCCAATTAAATGGTCCTATATAACAGAAACAATAAGCAGTGACAGTCCCTCTGCTGAAGGCCAAGTTTATTTGGATACTGTCGCGGCGTCGATACATGAAATGCTTGATGCCGGATTAAATGTTATTTTGGATTTTCACTCTTATATGCGATTTAGCCCCGGCACTTATGCTGGCGGCGGCAGTGAAATTGCAACCACACAAGACATGTATAACATCTGGTCCATTCTAGCTGAGAATCTAAAAGAGATCGCAAACGAACATCCAGATTCACTCGTGCTAGAAATCGCAAACGAACCCAACAGCATGTCAACCACACAAGTATTAGAGAATAATAATGCGGGTATTGCCGCTATTCGTGACGCAGGACTCACTAATTTAATTTCGATTCAAGGTAATAGTTGGAGTGGTTTACATTCCTGGCTTTACCCCAATCAAGATGGTTTGTCCAACGCCGAAGTTTTTGTCCCCGAAAATATTATCGATCCTCTCAATAATTATGCGATTGCAGTGCACCAATATGTGGATTGGAATGGTAGTGGTACCTCTCCACAAGGACAAGAGTTGGGTAGTTTTATTGAGTACGCCAACTTTGATGAATTTATGAATTGGGTACACGAACATAATGTTAAAGTGTTATTTGATGAATTTGGTAGTGGTAATGACGCCAATGGTTTTGCTGATGTTAATTATTTATTATCGCAAGTTGAAGCAAATCCTTATGTAGAAGGCGAAGGCGGATTTATCGGCTGGGCCGCCTGGGTTGGTGGTCACACTTGGGCACAAAATAATTTTAATTATATTGGTCCAAACCCAGATGGCACCGATAACGATCATATGCTTCAAGTTTATTTACAACATTTAGATCCAACCGATGGCAGCATTGTGATACCTCCTCCGACTGACCCAGTTGATCCAGCACCAACCGAACCTCCAGAAAATACAACAGATCCTGAAGAAAACACAGATCCAACACCGCCACCAAACGAAACTTCAAGCGGTGGATATGTTGTTGCATGGGATTGGGGCGCACGTGAAGTCATTTCTGACTTTGATGTTAATACCGATAGTATTAATTTATCCGAGTTCTGGACGCAATTTGATAACTTTAGCATCAGTGAAGATGGTAAAGGTAACCTCGATATTAATTTACTTGATATCGATAATCACACCATTACACTGCAAAACGTTACCCTGGCAGAATTTAGTGCGAGTAATATCAAAGGTGTACCTGGAAATTACCTTAACGCCGTCGTAGATCATCCAGTGCAATATTATTCTTACTCTTGGGATTACGGTGTCAATCATACCATTGATGATTTTAATCCTGACACCGGCGTTTTTGAACTGGTTGGCTTTAGTCGTGGTTTTGGTGATTATGAAATTTATAATAATAGCGACGGCGATGCCGTTGTTAATGTTCCCTTTAACTCTCAAAGTATTACTTTAACCGGTGTTAGCGCAGATCAATTAAATGCAGATAATTTCTTCGGCGTAAGCGGAAGTTATACGGATGCATTAACCAACCCACCCGTGATTGAAAATCCAGATCCAACGCCTCCACCGGAAGAAACAGCTCCGGCTGAAGAGCCAACTCCTCCACCGGAAGAAACCGCTCCGGCTGAAGAGCCAACTCCTCCACCGGAAGAAACAGCTCCGCCTGAAGAGCCAACTCCTCCACCATCAGATCCAGGTGCAGGTTCAGGGCAAACAATTAATGTCGGCTGGAACTGGGGCGCGCATGAAGTCGTGACCAACTTTAATGCTGGGACAGACACCGTTGATCTCACCACGCTTTGGAGCAGTTACAATCAAATTAAGCTGTATGAAGATGGTGATGGCAATCTGGTAATCGATTTGTTGGACTTAAACAATCATACCGTCACTTTAAATAATACCACTTTAGCTGAATTTTCAGCGGATAATATCGTCGGTGTCAGTGGAAATTATGCTGATGCCGTACAAGCGGATCCAATGAAACTGTACAGCTATAGCTGGGATTACGGTAATGACAGCATTGTCGGTGACTTTGATCCCAATGTCGGTGTGATTGATATCTCTGCATTTCAACGCGGTTATAATGATGTAACACTCTCCGATGATGCCGATGGTAATGCGGTTGTGGACCTAGCTTTCGACAGTCAAACCATTACATTAACAGGTGTCAGCAGAAGTGAGATCACCGCGGATAATTTCTTAGGCGTGTAATGCTAAGGTAATAATCTGGTCACCAACAACATCGGTGGCCAGGTTGTTATGCATAATTAAGAACTGGATCATCTTCATTACAATTTGCAACTGCAGTATCCTTATCTTTCGACATAAACAACGAAAAATAAGATTGCTTTTTTTCTTCTAATTCACTGATTACTATTTGGCACTGAAGGTTAATAATCGTTTTTTTATCGTTTCTGGATAATTGATTAAGATCAAACTTGGGATCATTAAAATAGTCTCTAATTAATGCGACCTTTATGTCTTCTTTTGTCTGCCCCTTATACTTATCAAGCTTATAAACAGATCGCCGAGTTAAATAATCAGAAAATTGACAACCGATTTGATATGATTTAATTAAGGTCGTCACCGCGTAAAATGCCACCGCCAAAGGCAACAGCACTGGTGCTGCAACCGGAATAAGCAGCGCGAGTCCTGTTAATGTCGCCCCAATACCCGCACTATACCAAGCAATCGAATCCAAGCGCTTTTCTTCCACCTTGGATTGTTGTTTAAAAATAAGGTAATCTCCAAATATCCTTTCCGAATCTTTTGTAGAGTTTAGATCAGCTCCATAAAATTTAGCACCACGGTGCAGAAGCCTATCCATTTTTTTTGGCTCGTTAATTTTAATATATTTGTAAAGTACAACAGCTTGCTGTTTCATTCTATCTTTCTGAGGACAGCTTTCGTCTCCAATTCGTTTTATTAAAATGTCAAATTTGGCAATCCGATCTTTTAGTAATTCCACTGGATCTGATTTCTTGCTGGCTCGAAAATACTCACGTGTTGATTTCGCCGCACAAATAAACATCGCAACACCAAAAGCAAATGAACTAAGCGCCACTGCTACAACAGTTCCAATCAATAGTCCAACGGTAGTTAATGCTGGCATACCCACAAAAGACCATATTAGATTTGAAATGGCTAATGATAATTTGGCGGGTTTACTTACTTTGCTATTTTTAGCAAGCTTAAATTCAATAACGCCACTAGCTCCACCACCAACGCTATCAACAAAATTCCAAATAGCTCCAATAATTAAGCCAAACACAGGTATCGCTAAAATGGTATTTTTTAATAGCCCTGCAGCACTTATCATTGTGGCAGCTGCAAAATAAAATTTCATTATATAATCGAGGTATCTTGCGATTCTTTCAGACAGACTGCTCTTTTGCAGAATCAACGAAGAAGCTTCAGCTCTCATAACATCACCTTTTTAGTAAATTTTACATTCATATACATATGGTAATTATACAGGAGTAGTATTAAACTTATCTTAAGCATCCATCAATTAAATATTTATTATTTGGATTAATTAATGAACTGTACGACAAGCTTGTAACCAAAATTAACTTGGCACGCTAAAATCATTCCGCTAAAGTCAGATAATACCATTCTCCAAATAAACAAAAGGCAACGTATAATGAACAAAACGATAAAAACAATGGGTTATTTAGGGCTTTTAATCGCAAGCACAGGTGCCATGGCCTCGTATTGGCAGCCTAATCATGGCTATATTCCACACAATGCATTTATGGCGGGGCATGAAGGTAATGGACGAATAATGTATTTGTGCCGGGCACACTTAAAAGGCAGCAGCCAAATTGGTAAAACTTGGCGTGGCTATCACTTTTGTAATATCTCATACGCCGGGCGAGAAATTTTACTTCCCAACTATTCGGTTTATATTCGGCGAGCTCTGCACGGCCACTGGCGTCATGGCAATTATAATATTCCATCTAACGCATTACGCGGCGGCACGGATACCAATGGCAAGCCGCTTTTTGTATGTAAAACTCGATTTCACAATAGTGTGCAGCCAGGTAAAACCTGGCCTGGATACCATAAATGTAATTTTTCTTATGCCGGGCGAGAAATATTGCATAGTCATTATAAAATATTTGTAACCGATCGAGGCCGGCATTTTGCACCTAGGCCTTCAGTTTATGTGCATGGCTAATGCTAATTAGCACTCGCACGTATGCAATTGAGAAATTACGCTCTAACAGATATCAGATGAGGTGAATCGACATCAAATGCAGGTTGTTCTGTGAGCCTAGGCTTAACAAACAACCTGCAATTATAAGTTCCTTGCATAATAGAAGTCGCTTGCTGCTTTTGTGAGACAACAGGATCTGAGTTGAATATTCGGAAAAAAAATCTGACAATTGATCTTAATACCTCAACCACCGCTTCAATAGCCGTTGTTTTTATAAGATTCGGATCGATACTAGTTACCGTTTCAAGTTTAGCATTAGCGGTATTATAAACCTGTTGATCAATTACCTTTAGCGCAGCTATAATCGATGAGATTTCGGAATCGTTTGTGTGTGGTAACTGCAAAAGCTCTTGGTATTTTTTCAAAAAAGCCTGAAAAAATTTATCGGATTGTGTTAGCACTTCCCCAACTACTGCTGAAGTGTGATCTTTTTGAGAAAAATCAGGTGCTAGTGCTTGCCCTATTTTCTCTCTTTGAGCAAGCAAGAATTCAATTTTTTGCTGTATCTCTGGTCGAATATGCTTGTCAAAATAAGTATTGTAACTCTGCTGCAATAGCGATTTAGCAAGTTCAGTAGCCCTATTCAACTTTTTGGCAATTTTTTGCCTTTGTGCATATAAAGACTTAACGGAATCGAAAATATATACTTTGTTGCAAACAACCGAACTACAAGCATTTTTAATTGTGTCGTCATATTGTTTCAACTTATCGAGGTAATCATTTTCGTCTGGAGATTGTTTTAACTTTATAAGCGCTGCAATGATGCGTGTGATTTCAGTTTTATGGCCTGAATATAGTTTAATCTGATCTAATAGCACATTATATGAATGAATACCCTGGTTGTAAATATCTGCTGACAAACAATAGAGTCGAGTATAATTCGTCAGAAAAGCCTCCTTAAGGGACTTGGGCACGAGAGCCATGTCAACAGGGCGCCAAAATAAAACACCTTTAAAATCTTTATCAAAGTCGATAGGATTGCACCCAGCCATGCTCTCTTGCACCCGACTGAGATAGCTTTCGGCCTTAGAACATCGCAATTTAAGGTCATTAATTTTTTCAACATGTAAATTATAAATGGGTACAACGTTTTGAAGCTTTCGATATTTTTTCAATTTTGTCACATAGGTGTCTAAAATCTTATAACTGCTGTATTTTTTAAGATATCTAGGCAACGGCGTTTTATCACGCGTACATAACATAAGCCGCCCGAGCTTTTCTTCAGCAGTTGCGATCTGTGAAAGTGCTTTCTCAGTCTGGCTAATCAAGTCATTCGCGTTATAATATTGATCAAGCAAATTTTTAAAGTCAGCTTCATTTAAAGTAAGCCCTGTTTGGTGCCCCTCGCCTGCTGTCATCGCTAATCGAAATTTTGAAAATATAGATTGTGTCACGGTACTTGTGCTGACGAAAGATTTTTTTAACTGCTGTCGAATCATTTGCGCATGACAGATATCCGGATGTCCCTTGACTGTACGCTGAATTCTTATCCAAGCCTGAGCACATTTTTCATCATCGTAGAAATCAGTTTCCGTTCGCTTTAAAATAAAGTCAATGCATTTTAAAAGCACTTGATTGCGCTCGAAAATCGCGTGCTCTATTTTAACAGCTGCCCCAGTCGGCGGATTTAGAAAATCACTGCCGCCGGGAAGTTTATGCACCGCATCAAGAAAGCTCGCCTTATCTTCGATAGGCGCATCAATTTCTCGCACAGTTACAATTGAAAGCGGCCGTTGTTTAGCCTGAGATTTTATGCGTTTAATTTCTGCGTTGACTTTTATTAACGGTAACGAGATAAGTTCAACTTGAATTTGCTTTAAATATCTATTCTTGTATTTTTCATATTGCTTTAAACGCATGGAAAAGTGTTCGACGATATTTTGCTTGCAACAAAGATCAAAAAAAGCTGCATTTTTAACTGCAGTTGTCGATAGATGAGACTCAACCCACCGACGCAATTCAGATAGCGTTCTATCGATAACTCCATCATCATCTTTAATTTCACTGGCTAGAACATAGCTACCTCGAATAGGTCTTCTAATTTCAAAACAAAAATTAAGTATATCTTTCAAGAGGGTGAAAATTTCTGTAGGGTCTGGATTCGGGGAATCTTTAGCTTCGCTCAATGCAACTTGAACTTCCACAACTTTCGACAAGAATCGGCCAGAACTAACTCCAGCGTTCGATAATTCTGTTAATTTGTGAGAGATGGAATCTATAAGGGAGAGGAAATGTTTAATAACCGCGGCATTATAAAGTTGCGTATACGTTGCTGGCATATGTGCTAACCCCTTAAGAATATTTGATGTCCCATGATCCAAGTATTCTATAGGTAAGTGTAAAGGGTATTGATTAAAATAGTCTTAAGCTTATATGAATTAATACGGTTTTGTTTAATTAACCCACGGATCTTACGTAATTATCTAACTCAGTTACTTCTGATAAATTAAATAAAATGCCCAGCTTGGAGCGCCGCCACAATATATCTGCACTTGATTGTGCCCACTCGTTATTAATCAAGTGTAAAACCTCAGCCTCATAAAGATCTGCTCCAAAATGTTTGCCAAGATCATCAATAGTGATTGCATCTGTTAAGATTCGAGTTGAAATACTGCCATAACTGTAAGCATAGCGGTTAATTAATGATAGTGGAATCGTGGGATATTGATTAGCTAGACAAACAATAAAGTCAGAAAATGAGAGGCCATCCAAGTCACCACCAGGAAGAACCGCATGACTTGTCCAGGGTCCCGGTAAATTTTTATAATAGGGTGCAAGTTTAGCTAAGGCATGTTCTGCTAAAGTTCGATACGTGGTTAACTTGCCGCCGAAAACAGATAAAATTGGACATTTGCCATCTTTATCGTTTAGCTCTAGATGATATTCGCGCGTTATCTTCGAAGGATTATCCGCGTCATCATTATACAACGCTCTAACACCCGAATAACTCCAAGTAATGTCGCTTTCAATTATATTGAGATTAAAATAATATTTCACTGACTTTATTAAATATTGAATTTCGTCAAGGCTAATTTCAATCTTATTTGGATCACCATTATAAACAATATCGGTGGTACCAATCAGAGAAAAATCATCTCGGTAAGGGATAACAAAAATCACTCGCTGATCTGGGTTTTGCAAAATATAAGCATAGTCGCCTTCATACAGACGTGGCACAGTAAAATGACTGCCCTTGACCATTTTAATTTGTGATTTGTGAGCTGTTTTGGTTACACCTTGCAAAATATCAGAAACCCAAGCGCCCGCTGCATTAACTATCGCTTTGGTTTTGACTTTAAACTCTGTCTCGCTTTTTTTATCCAATATCGTCACCAACCAATAATCATTTTCACGAACGGCTGATACAACCTCGGTTCGAGTTAAAATATTAGCACCTTTATCACGCGCCAACATCGCATTACAAACCACCAAACGCGAATCATCGGTTTGACAATCCATATAACTAAAACCTTTGCTGAACTTATCTTTTAACACATTCCCGCGCGCATCATTTGCAAAGTTAAGAGATTTTGAAGGCTTCAGTTGTTTAAGCCTTGAGAGGTGATCATATAAAAATAAACCCAACCGAATCATCCAGCGCGGCCTAAGGTGATTATCATAAGGTAAAACAAATTCTAAAGGATGAACCAGATGCGGGGCGTTTTTTAACAATATCTGGCGTTCTTTAAGCGCTTCACGCACCAGTTTAAATTCATACTGCTCGAGATAACGCAGACCGCCATGTATCAGTTTAGAACTAGCAGATGAGGTGTGACCAGCTAAATCGTCCTTTTCACACAGCATAACGGCTAAGCCGCGCCCAGCGGCGTCAGTGGCAATACCAATTCCATTAATACCTCCACCAATTACCAGTAGATCAACCATGTCTACTTGAGACAATTTCGCACTCCCTATTACAGCTATGCTATGGTATAAAGTATAGGATATTAGGTTATAGTCTACGAGGTCAAATTGATATGACAAGTTATGTTTTAGCGATTGATCAAGGCACCACCTCCAGCCGCGCCATGCTTTTATCCGAAAATGGCACTCCGCTATGCCAAGCCCAGCATGAGTTTAAGCAGTATTACCCTAAACCCGGCCAAGTTGAGCATGATGCCGAAGAAATTTGGGAAATTACTTACCAATGTTGCCTTGAAGCCATTTCCAAAAGCAAACTTAAGCCCACCGATATCATTGCCATCGGAATTACCAATCAGCGTGAAACCACCGTGCTATGGAATCGAAAAACGGGTAAACCCATTTATCATGCTATCGTCTGGCAAGATCGACGCACCAGCGAAATTTGTGACCGGCTAAAGCAAAAGCCTTTTGCCGAGCAAATAAATGCGAAATCAGGGCTTATTCTCGACTCCTACCTTTCCGCCACAAAAATTCAATGGCTTCTTAACAATATTCCCAATGCGAAACAACAAGCGGCTAAAGGCGAACTTGCTTTTGGCACCATCGATTCATTTTTATTATGGAAATTAACCGATGGAAAATCACATTTCACAGACGCCACCAACGCTTCGCGCACCCTGCTCTTTAATATTCACACTCAACAATGGGATGATGAACTACTCGAATTCTTTCAAATACCACGGTCACTTTTACCCGAAGTTTTAGACAATTGCGCTGACTTTGGGGTGACAAAAAAAGGTTTATTTGAACGAGAAATTCCAATTACCGCAATGATTGGAGATCAACAAGCTGCACTTGTAGGGCAAGCTTGCTTTAAACCCGGAATGATGAAAAGCACTTATGGCACCGGCTGTTTTTTATTGTTAAATACCGGCAATAAAGTGGTTCACTCATCCAACAGATTGCTGTCGACTGTCAGTTATCGGATTAATGGCAAACCCACTTTTGGCCTTGAGGGCAGTATTTTTAATGCTGGCACCAGTATAAAATGGCTGCGTGATAATCTACGTCTTATTGATAAAGCCAGTGAAGCGGAACAATTAGCCCGTGAAGTTAAAGACACCGATGGCGTTTATTTTGTCCCGGCTTTTACTGGATTGGGTGCGCCCTATTGGGATCCTGGTGCGCGCGGCGCTATTATAGGACTCTCGCGTAACACAGAAATTAATCATATTGTGCGCGCATGCTTAGAAGCCGTTTGCTTTCGCACACTTGATCTAATTCAAGCGATGCAAAGTGATCACAACGAAAAAATTAATCTTATCCGAGTCGATGGTGGTATGGCGGAAAATAATTGGATGCTACAGTTTCTAGCTGATATTACTGCCTGCGAAATTCAACGACCACAACATATCGAAAGCACCGCAATAGGTGCTGGCCTACTCGCACTGCTTGGCGCCGGTATTTATTCCTCTCTAGATGAACTTCAATCTTTTTGGCAAGTTGATCAAACCTACCAATCCAATATGGATTCACAAACCCGAGCAGACCTACTCTCCAATTGGAAGCAAGCTGTGGACCGTGTGCGCACCCGATAATTTAACTTAAAAACAGCCCTTTATCAAGATAAGCTATACTAATATATATAAGCCAAAAAAGTGGGGGGTGCACTTATGGGCATAAAAATACAACCGAGCGCAGCCTCGCAGTGGTATGAACTGGTCAAAGAGACCCAGCATCAGACCGGGCTATTTTTCGATGATCATATCGAGAGTTATTTAATTTTAACGCTCGATAAATTTATGTTGGATAAAACATTAATGGATACACCCATTGCAATTGATTTCTTAAAATCAATTCAAGTAACAAGCAGTCAATCCAACCACAAGTTACGCAAAGTCGGCGATCGTTGTTTAATTATTTCAGGGCTGTTTCCTGAGCGCGCTAGCAAAATTAATCTCTCGGTTAGTTACTATATCGATATTGGACAACAAGCGTATTTAACCCTAGCTGACCGGTCTAATATTAAATTAGATCCCGAATTATTTCAAAAACTGGGATTAAAATTTTTGGATATAAAAGAAGTATTAAATGCAATGCGACTAATTGCTGCAAATAGAATTTTAAATTAGATTTTTTATAATAACGCGAATCCAAAATATAGTTTGCACGTCCATGTGAATATTCCTTGAACTCCTGCAACCATGAGATAATATTCGGCAGCTTCATGCAACAAATCTAAGATATATATCAAGCAGCTAATGATACTTTCTTAGTCCATGTATCTTTTTAATGCTAGCTTCCTGCTAGATAGATTTCTAGTATAGGTCACCTATATTAAAATAAGCTTAGGGTGAGATATTAATTTTCTTTTAATTATTGTGCAGGATTTGCTGTCTTAAAAGTCAACTTATTTAAGACTAAATTATGGATGAATGCCATAGTAAGGATTATTCACCATGGCATTCATGCCTATTTTAATTATTGAGCGCCCCAGTTATAAGGCACTACTTGAGCTACAGGCGAGCTAGATGATCTGACATTACCACCAATACCGGTGCCCCCTAGAGCCAAGTTAGCAGCCCAGCACATCAATCCGTTGATCTTAATACCAGTTCCGACAATAGCAGGGTCTGTGTGTAAACGATTCCAAAGTGTTTTAACCAGTGCTTTTGGCACACCTGGGTTTCCTTGCATTGATGCACCACCTGTATCAACTTGACCATTATTCGTTTGTGCAAGCACACCGATGTTAAATGATGTGTTTGGTCCAATAATACCGAGGTCATGTATTTTTTTCAGCATACCCACCACTTGATTACCATATTCGATTTCGCCTCCACTAATACTGCTAGGAATATTTCTCCCAGCGTTATCATTATAAAACTGTGGGTTAATCTCATCAAAGTAAATAACTGGCTGACCTTTTGGTGGATGAGCTAAATTATTCAAAATTTCACCGACAAAACCAACGCCACCCGCATTATTCCATGAACAATTTTGTTGATCACAGGCTAGATCTGCTGCACGCGGTGAAATTGAGAGTATTGCTGTCGGGTCCAGCTTCTTGAAATCTCGAATTGCTGTAACCATATCATTAATTGCTTTCACCTCATCAGCTCTTGTGCAAGTAGTCGTAGCACAGCCTTCGCCATATAATGTCTCTATATCTATGTCTATTCCATCATAAAGCGTTACGTTATTCTCTTTAAGATTCACAATATTATTCATTGCAGCAGCAAAATCAGAAGGCGATTGTAGCAAAGCAGCCCACGCTGGTTTCTTAGTTGGATCAGTAGAAGGTATCAGTTGTTTTCCAGCAGCCGAACCACCCATATTCCAACCACCAATACTGGCTAGCAATTTAATTTTCTTGCCATCTTTGTTGATCGTTGTTCTTAGCCTTGACATGGTTTGTGGGCCGGAGGTATGTAACGAGGTCCAAAATTTATTGTAAGCGGGTCCGGCAACCGTCGGGCTAGGCGCGCCACTGTAATTAGTCCAAAAGTCTGCATCTAAAGTATTACTTGTACCAGGTCCTGGCTTATCAACAATCCCCTGACACGTTGGGACTGGACTCCCGTTCCAACAAAATGGGTAGTTAACCCAGAATGCGTCAATTAAAATAGTATAACCAGAATTACTTAAACTTTCGTTTTGACCGTTAAAATACCACAATTCAGGGCTCGCATTATCATAAGATTGAAAAAAGCCGATTGTGTTTCTCGATGGACCAGAATCAGAATATGTAATCTTTTCTTTATTTTGTGTGGCGCTTACTGTATGGCTAAATGCAGGGTTATCAGTGACGGGTGTTAGTTGTTTTCCAGTAAAACCATTTGCATGTCCAACTTGATTAAATAGTACAGCTAATGGAAGGGAAATAAAAAGGATGGTTTTTTTCATGATGGAATTCCACTTAAGTAGTTATTTATTAGTATTAGAGCTCCTTTCAATACGTAGCTTAAAAGATTGTTAAGATAGCATAATAAAACCACTCCGGAAATAGCAAACTATGTAAAATGACAATTTCCCAAATAAATATCCGCGGGACAAGCCCCGCGGTATTTATCCTGTTTAGATTTCGCCTACGCGGGAAACCCGCGTAGGCGGCGACTCATACCCAGAGGGCACAGGCGGGGAGCGCTCGCTCCCCTTGAGAAACCCCATGCATAAGGTCCCGCGGCAAGCCGCGGGGAATAAATTTTAATATCGTAATTTTTATGGTCTGTTATTCCAGGAATGACTACTGCTTATTCCTTTCAGGAAGGCTTATTAAAATTGTATTATAAATGTTAAGCCTGACTGCGCATCTTTAATTGCCTCTTGCTTAGACAATAAGTGCCGTGAAGTCGGCGATTGCATTACTAGACCTCAAGCAAGCTACGCAAGGAAGCCACTTCGGGAATAGCAAATAGGCAAAGTGTAAATTTGCTATTCCCGAAGTGGCTGCCTGTTTTTTAATTTATGCTTTTGTTTTTGCAGGTACTGCTTTTGCTGGCGTACTCACAGAGCCATATAATTTGGTACCGATCCGATCCCAGCGAATTTTAAAACTTGGGGTAAATTGAATATTAAACCAAACAAACATCGCGCGACCGATAAAAGCACGAGTTGGTACAAACCCCCAGTCACGACTATCATCACTGTTATCACGATTATCACCAATCATCATGTACATGCCTTTAGGCACAACGAGGCCTTTAAAGTTAGTACTTCTGCGATCTGGATTGCGAAGAATAAAGTGTTTTACCCCTCCGAGATCTTCCATATATTCTTTAGTTGGCGCGGTTCCAGTTTCTGTTATTTCTTGAAAGTTTTTAACAAATGTCTGTTTTTGTTTAACACCATTAATATAAAATACCTTATTGATGTAATCAATATGATCTCCTGGCACACCGACCACACGCTTAACAAAGGTGATTGTAGGATTAACCGGCCAATGAAAAAGTCCAATTTGGCCGCGCTCTGGCTTTCCAACGGGAATAATCGTCTTATCCCAAAGTGGTATTTTTAAGCCGTAGTTGTATTGAGTCACAAAAATAAGGTCTCCAGGAATAACCGTTGGTTCTAATGAACCCGTTGGTACTCGGTAAGGCTGAAAAATAAAAGATCGGATAATTAATACAATTAAAAATACCGGAAAAAATGAACGTGCATATTCTACAAATAGACTGTATTTTCTTGTCTGGCCTGAATTTTCATTTTTTCGTCGAAAGACCCAATCAACGATGGTTACCACAGCACAGAAAACTGTAACCAATGCTAAAATATTTAAAAAATCAAATATCTTCATAACCAAATCATACCTTTATTTAATTAGAGGGTGTATCGCTAGTCTGAACAACAGTTGCTGTAGCTACGATCACTTGCAATGCTGCTGGGGACGGCTGAGTCAAGCCGGTGCGCTGCTCATCAACAACAACGCCATTACCGCCGTTATTGGCTGCTATTTTTTTCAGGGCGTCAAAAACAATTCGCTGATTTTGTTCAGAGAAACTATCCGTATGATAACGTAGATTTATAACGCCTAAAGTCTTGGATGAAAACGGTGCAGTTCTGGTGTTATACAATGCGACAGCACCTGTATAAGCGGGTTTAACTCCATCAGCCGGCAAAAACATTGCTCCAGGTTTGACTGGATAAACTGGCATTGTCCAAATTACAACCAGAACTGCGATGATGGCAATCAATATGCCAAGCCAAGTACGGCTAGTATTACTCATTGTCCCTGATAGCTCCCAAAATTGTGTAAAAGTTATTACCTATTACAACATGAAAGACAAACACTTTACCATGTTAACTCACTGATTCCAAGCTGCTCTTTCGAGTTTGAAATAAGATTTCAGAAATAAAAAATAATAAAAACAGATGGGCAACTCGACGCCGTGTTGATTAACTCGCGTTTATTTTGCTTATGATCGATCGCAAACTAGGCGCCGGTTTTACGCTTGATTTATGGCTAACAACGGATGCTTCTGGCGCCGAATCAGCGTTGGATGTAAGCTCATTATTTTGTGGAACGGGTACTAAAATCCCCTGCCCAACCCGCAATATTCCAGTCAGGTTATTAATTTTAATTAATTGTTCGATAGTCGTTTGATAAACGTCAGCAATTTTTTTCACTGACTCACCCGCTTGAACTTGGTGATACTGCCAGCTAACGGTTGGTTGTCCAACACGCGCACGCAAGGCCGCTTGGAATAATCCAGCCGCGCCCCTGGGTAACAACAAAATAATATTTTTATTTGGGTTAGTCGCCCATTGCAATATTCCTGGATTCAATGTCTTTATCGTGTTAACTGGCACCTGGGATAGCTTGCTAATTTGCGCTAAATCCATCTGCGTGGTGAGATCAACGGTCTGAAAATAAGGCTTACCAATAATATGAGGCACCTTTAACTGGTAATAGGATGGATATTTAATCATTTGAGTCAAAGCAATTAAATTTGCGACAAATGTTTTTGTTTTAATTGGTAAATCAAGACTCCAAAAGTCACTAGGCTTATGTTGATTTAAATTATCCTGTATCGCTTTTTGCACGGTTGAGCCGCCCGCTTGCAAAGCCGCAAATGTCAGCAACCAGCTTTTAAATGTATCGTGTAAAGTCGATAAATAGTTAAAGGTTGCATTGGTTGCGGTAACGGTATTTTTTCTGCCGTCATACCACCAATTATTTTGCATACCAAAAGTTCTCGCCATGGGTGTTGTTATTTGCCATAAACCTGCGGCGTCATCGATGTTTTTTGAATTCGGATTAT
>CAXMUH010000126.1:0-5156 GCA_964196565.1 uncultured Legionellaceae bacterium
GCCTTAGCCTTGGTTGGTTATTTAAGTGTGTTTTTCCCGATGTTGTTAGATCACGGTTACACTTTTCTGTTTGCAGTAATCTTTGTGTGGATTACAACAATAATTAATTGTTTTGGTGTTGCCACTGCAGGGCTGGTGCAAATAATTACAACTGTATTGAAGCTCATTCCGGTTTTATTTATTGGTCTTGTGGGCTGGTTTTATGTCGATAAAGGCAATTTTATTCATTATGTCAATATCACTAAGCCACATGTTTCAAACTTTAGTGCGATTTCAACTGGCGCTGCATTAACCTTTTGGGCCTTTATTGGTTTGGAGTCGGCAACAGTGCCATCGGGTTCTGTTAGGAACCCCACGCGTAACATTCCACTGGCGACGATAATAGGGACTTTATTGGCAGCCTTGGCTTATATTTTAAGTTCAGCCGCGATTATGGGGATGATTCCAGCCAATGAATTGAATCAAAGCGCGTCTCCCTTTGCCTTAGCTGCAAAGGTAATTTTTGGTGAATGGGGCCAGGCTTTGATCGCCATTGGTGCTATTATCTCTTGTTTTGGTGCATTAAATGGCTGGGTGTTGTTACAAGGACAAGTGGCGATGGCAGCCGCAGAAGATGGTTTGTTCCCTAAAATTTTTGCCAAGCTTAATAAACATCATGTGCCGGCGATTGGGATTATCATCACCTCCCTATTTATCACACTTTTGTTAGTATTGACTTTGTCAAAAAGTTTAGTAGAACAGTTTAATATTATAATTTTAATCGCTGTGTTAGCGAATGTGATTCCTTATTTATACACCTCGATTGCAGATTTGTTTTATTTAAAAAGAGATAATGCAAGTTTTAAAAAGCGTATCTTTTTGGCAATCATTGCGATACTCGGTGCTGCATTTTCTTCTTGGGCGATCTTTAGCTCGGGTAAACAGACTGTCTATTATGGCGCGATATTATTATTGAGCAGCGTACCACTTTATGCATTTTTTGCACGTAAATCATCAAAAAACACAACATTGGAGAAATAACATGGCGATTAACTTACGAGGAAGAAATTTCTTAACACTAAAAGATTATAAAAAAGACGAAATTGAATACTTATTAAATCTAGCAAAAGATTTAAAAGAAAAGAAACTCACCAACGCCCCTGGACGGCTGTTGGATAAAAAAAGCATTGTGCTAATTTTTGATAAACCATCCACGCGTACCCGCTGTGCCTTTGAAGTCGGCGCACACGATGAAGGTGCGAACGTGACTTTTTTGTCAAACAGCCATATGGGGCACAAAGAGTCGATTGAAGACACGGCTAAGGTATTAGGGCGGATGTTTGATGGTATTGAGTTTCGTGGATTTGACCACGCTATCGCAGAACAGCTTGCAAAATTCTCAGGCGTTCCGGTGTGGAATGGCTTAACCGACCAGTTTCATCCAACGCAAATACTTGCCGACTTCCTTACCATGCAGGAAAAAACAAACAAACCATTGCATCATATGAAACTGGTTTTTGTTGGCGATGCACGCAGTAATATGGGTAATTCATTAATGGTTGGTGCTGCAAAAGTGGGTATGAACTTTGTTGGATTGTCACCTAAGTCATTAAAGCCCGACGATAAACTGATACAAGAAGTACACGCTTGTGCAAAAGAATCCGGTGCATCCATTGAGTTTAGCGATGATATTGCAAGTGCAGTAAAAGGCGCTGATGCAATTTATACCGACGTATGGGTTTCTATGGGTGAAGAAGCATTAATGGATGAGCGCATTAAATTGTTAAAGCCCTATCAAGTCAATGCAGAAATGCTTTTGAAAACCGATAATCCGGATGTCATCTTTATGCATTGTTTGCCTGCTTTTCATGATACAAATACTGAAGTAGGACAGATGGTCTTTAAAAAATTTGGATTATCAGAAATGGAAGTCACTGATGAAGTTTTTCGCTGTAAAAACTCAGTGGTATTTGATCAAGCGGAAAATCGACTACATACGATAAAGGGAATTATGGTTGCAACTATTGGTAATATTTAAATGAGGTATTGTTATGTTAATAGAATCAGAAATTTCCCCTTTAAAAAAAGTGATTTTACATCATCCCGAGGTTTCACTGGAGCGTTTAACCCCATACAATTGTAATGATTTTTTATTTGATGATGTGTTATGGCCTAAGCGAGCTGGTGAAGAGCATGCTTATTTTGCAGATGTACTACGTCAAAATGGTGTAGAAGTTTATTTACTGAATAATTTATTGCAAGAAACATTAGAATTGCCTGATGCGCGTAAATATTTAACTGAAACCATGTTATTACAAACTTTTTTGGGAACAAGTGTTGAGTTTATGCTGAAAGATTTTTTAAATAATCTTTCAGCACATGAGTTAACAAAATATCTTTTAGGTGGTTTGACGATAGCGGATATGCGACAACATCCAATGGGATTAACAACCCAAATGGCAAAGCCGGATGAATTTGTGTTGCCGCCTTTACCTAATCATTTGTTTACCCGAGATACTTCTTGTTGGATAGGCAATGGGGTCAGTATTAATTCGATGGCATTTCAAGCGCGCCGTGGAGAAACCATTAATATGGCTACCATTTATAAGCATCATCCTATGTTTACCCATGCTACGTTTAACATTTGGTATGATGGGAGTGAAACAGGTCATGTGCTACCGAGTATTGAAGGTGGCGATGTATTAGTGATCAGTATTGACACGGTGTTGATTGGAATCGGTCAACGCACTAAGCCGCAAGCGGTTGAGTTGTTGGCGAAAAAACTATTTAAAAAAGGTGCATTTAAGCGTGTAATCGCGGTTGAATTACCTAAAGCACGGGCTTCAATGCATTTAGATACGGTGATGACCATGTTGGATCACGACACCTTTTGTGTTGCTTTCCCGACGTTGGAGATTCGCTCTTGGACGATTACACCCGATGATCATGGTGAGCTGAATGCCAAGGAAGAGCGTGATTTTTTTGCGGCCGTAGCTCGCGCTTTAGGCCTAAAAAAACTGAGATTAATATCACCTGGTGGCAATCGATTTGAGGTTCAACGTGAACAGTGGACAGATGCAAGTAATTTATTAGCAATAAAACCAGGCTTGGTTATTGGCTATGAATGTAATACCCAGACCAATAAACAGTTGAAAAAAGAGGGAATTGAGGTCGTACCTATACACGGGTCAGAGCTCGGTCGTGGTCGTGGTGGATCACGCTGTATGAGCTGCCCTATTTTGCGTACAGAAGGGTAAAGTCAAAGCCAAGATTCTGTGTCATAATAGATTATATCGATTATTCTATAACGGCAAAGGAAAACGACGGTGATCAGCCCTGAAAAATGGCAGCTCTTACGTGACTGGATGCTTGAACTTGGCATCGATGAAGGTGATTTGCAAGAAAAATTTATACTTGGCTCTGGTAGCGGTGGACAAAAACTGCAAAAGACCAGTTCGTGCGTTCACCTGAATCATCCTCCCAGTGCGATTACGATTAAATGTCAGCAAGCACGATCTCGAGAAGCCAATCGTTATTTTGCGCGCTATCGTTTGTGTTTAAAAATAGATGCGCTGCAAAAACATCAAAAAAGTATTCAGCAGCAGGCGATTGAAAAGATACGGCGCCAAAAGAAGCGTCGATCAAGGCGTCAGAAACAAAAAATCCTGGATGACAAACGCCGTCAATCTCAACTTAAACAGACCCGTAAAAAGCCTGAGAGCGATTAAATATTTAAAATAAGCCTAGAACCCAAAACAAGCAAACACCAACTAGGCCGTGAGAAATAGCCGCACCAATTACGGTGTTGTGCCGATAAAACAACCATCCCCAAAATAAACCGCCTATAAAACTGAGTATAATCATAAGAGGAGGATAGGCAGAGTGTACCGTACTAAATATGATGCAAGATACTAAAATTGCAAAAAAGACTTTATGTTTTCCACTTAAAAATATGGTTAATGCTTTTTGTAATCCACAGCGGACCATAAATTCTTGTAAAGGAGCAATGATCAAAACATATAAAAATAGTGTTTCTAGCCAAACTGTTCGTCCTTCAGTCGTTCCTTCAAGATGTGCTTTTACCACACCTTTGTCCAATTCTATTAATGGTAGCCCGTGGTAAGCTGATACGTAATGGATCAAGAGATACTTGATTAAAAAAGCTAATGCCAGTAAGGGTAGTGTAAATAAGATGCCTTCTGTCACCGATTGTCGCCAATTTCTTAGGGTGAATCCAAAGGCACTGAGTTTATATCCTGATTTTGCCATAAGATATACGATAGCCAGTGCGAATATACCGGTTAAACCCGTTGTGGTATAGGTGGCTGCAGAGGATGTTATATTTAAGTCTTTGACATTATCTAGAATTAATATATAAAAACACAGGCAAATCGCGATCACGCTAAAATAGCGGCTTAGATTTCTACGCAGTTTTTTCTCACGCTCAATCGCTGTGAATACACTTTCTTCGTGCTCATGTGATTTTGCAATGGGTTTTTGCAAAGTGACTTCTGAATAGGTTGATTCAGGATTATTGGACATGATTTACCTAGCCTTTCTGTATTTGTTCTTTTTTTGCAGTTTTAAAAGTAAGTAATTTATTTAATTTACAGCAAAATAGTTTAAAGCCGAATAAATTTATGAAAGTCTTTAGTGTAATTGTTACTACATTTTTCATTTCGGGAACTTCAGCATAGCATTTTGGCAAATTATAAAATGGAATGCGCGCATTATAGTGGTGAATGTGATGATAGCCGATGTTTGCAGTAAACCAAGCTAAAATCCATGGTAATTTAAAATAAGAGCAACCTTTTAATGAGGCATCATTACGATTCCACTCATTGTCGTGTTTAAAATAGCTGTTTTCGAAATTGTGTTGAACATAAAACAAAATGACGCCCACAATAGCGGCGATCCAAAATGGAATAAGTGCGAACATTAAAAAGGCAGTAAAGCCTAAGAAATAAATTAATGTGCCATAGCCCAGTATTAATACGACATTTGTTAAATATATGCTGAGCTTCATCTTCTTAGTTTTAAGTAACGATTTAGAATGTGCTGCTTTTTGGTCAAATCGCATTTGTATTAAAAAGACAAATAGCCCACCAAATAGAACAAAGATAAAAGGGTTGCGTGTAATGCGATAAAAAAGTTTATTACTCGTGCTGGCTTGATTA
>CAXMUH010000127.1:0-7554 GCA_964196565.1 uncultured Legionellaceae bacterium
TATGGTTTGATTGGTGCTGCGGCGAAAGGTTAGAAATGCCATCAGTAGCACCGCGCCCATTGCACTTTCACTAAAGCCTAAAATATGAAAGATGGATTGTGGGCCAGAAATCATGCTGGCAAATGTAAAGGTCACCATAACGGTAGAAATAGCCAACGCGACACCGGTTAAATTGCGTCCCATATTATTCACAATAACCAGGTAATTATTATGAGGGTTTTTAAACGGTAACAATGCAATGGAGCTAAGATAGCTGTCTTGGTTTTTAACAAAGGCCATCAAGCCAAAACCGGTGGCGAAAATTGCAATTAAGCTCCATGGAAATAAGCCAAAGTGAATTAACATCATCGATAGCGTGGGGCCAAAAACTTGGGTGTGTGGTTTGGCTTCGATTGGGAGTATCATTGTATTGAGTAGGGTGATCCCATAAAAAAGTAATAGTAGCGCCGCCTCGAGTAACACAACCTTTGTAACCAGCTGTTTAAATGATGATTTTTTACCTTCCGTTTTATCGGATTTAAGTCTGATCGAACCCCAAGGGCTAACCATAATCACCAGTACGAGTAATAAAGCCAACCAATTGATATACGCCATATCTGGGATAAGTTTAGGTGCCCAAATATATAAAGCAATTGCAATTAACGTTATTAGTGATAGCACCAGAATGCCAATACTTTTTTTGGTTTTTTTTACTTTCATACAAAACTCTTCTATTTAACTTAACGATATCCAACGTGGGTGAGGCGTAGCCCTTGTCATTCCGGCGTATGCCGGAATCTCATTCTGTTGGCGCTTAATTCTGGAGATCCCAGCTTTCGCTGGGATGACCGGGCTACGCCTAAATCTCTTCTTTTATACAAAACTCTGCTGTTTAATACTACGTGCACTTAATACTTTATAGGTTCGTTCCGATAACAATCCTTCTTGATATTTTTTCTCTACATCAACTTGCATCAATTGGCCGTGCTCTTCGACTAAACGACGCGTGGTCGCGGTAATCTTATTGGGATCGCTGTCGAGTAATTTGTCACGAACTTTCTCATCGAATACTAAATATTCGCGTAACGCCACACGCTTGCCATCAACGGTGGGCGCTAATCGTTGCCATATAATCATGCGCATAGTTTCGATAATATCGATGGTGCGTCCCAAGCGTTCATCAGATGGAAAGCTATTGACGAGACGGCGTACGGTTTCAGCGACACCATTACTGTGTAGCGTTGTATAAACTGGGTGACCGGTTAATGCGGCTTCTAATACCGCGGCAATGGTTTCCGGATCGCGCGCTTCACCAACCAGAATAAGGCGCGGTTTTCGTCTTAATGCATTTCGAACGCCAAATGCGAAAGTGGGTAAATGACGCGGAATTTCAGATTGGCTGATCACAGAAGTAGGACAATTAATTTCATCATATACAAATTCAATGGGTGATTCATAAGTTAAAATCTTACGATGACTCTCTGGATCTTCGGCCAGCTCACGAATAATTGCAGCGAGCAAAGTACTTTTACCCGAGCCAGTTGCGCCAGTGACATAAATCACGCCTTCATGCGGTGCAACGGATGCAACAATATCATCTGGTAAATCCAGCGCTGATAAGGCGGGTGGCATCGATGGAATGGTTCGAATGGTAATTTGAATGCCTTCATGGCCGTCAATATGACAACCGGTGCCGTTGACTCGATGACGAAAACGTTCACTTCGATTGGGGCGTACTTCATAATGGGTATCGAGATCTTGGCCGCGCATAATTTGAGTCGTACCGTTGGGGCCGTAAATGGTATTTAGCAGCTCGGCTACTTCGGAGTTGGTTAATTCGCGTCGAGTAATTTTATGTAATCGACCGTAAATTTCAGCAATAATCGCAGAGTTTGATTGAATGGTGATATCGGATGCGTTAATGCGGTGACAAAATACTAATAAATCATCGATATGCTTACCCTCGAACCGGGTCGGTTCTTTCGGATAAAGTAGCCTTTGTTGTTCTGCCATAGCTTAACCTGCGCCGCCCGCTATTGAGTAATAATGGGCTTCCATTGTTTGCTGTTTAGATTCAAGGCCGAGTCTGCAGTAATTCGCCTAATTTCGTCATTAATGCGAATTTCGTTTTTGTTGCCAGTAATACCCAGGTCAGATTTAGAGAACTGTGGTGAGCTAATCATGTTTTGTGCGAGTAGCCTGCGGTAAAGCACCATTCCCATAAAATCACGTTTTAACCGACTGATATTGGCACTGAAAATATCATTTGCTTGTTGTAAGCCTTGTTTCCAGCCATCTTTTAAATATTCATCCCACACATAAGCTTCAGCTTGAGTTGTGGGTAGTAGCGCTTTACTTGGAACCGATGGTTTTTTGTAACTCATCCACAAATAAGTGCGCCAGGTAGGCGGTGCGGTAACAAAGCGCGCTGGCGCTTCAATTTTGTAAGTTTGATTTGCGGTGCGAATGGTTCTGCTGTTATCTAACGTTAAGTTATCGTCTGACTGTACTAATATCGGAGGCAACACGTTATGGCTTAATAATAATTGATTAAAATCAAAAATATGATTTAAATACGTGGCTTCTGTTGCCAGCGCTGTGTCAATATGTTTTGAGCGCCAGGCAAGTGCACCGCGAGCACCGAGTGTGGTTGCGGCTTCACGCAGGGCTTGGAGGCGAATTTTATTAATGTTGCCGAAGCTAGAAGGTAGAGAGTGCGCATTAATATAACCCGCATTGGCAACAATAAGTGAATGTGGTCGCGTTGCACAAGAAAATAATGCAAGCGTTGGCAACACGATGATGAGGATTTTAAAGAAATATTTTGTGCCTTTAGTCATCTTATTATTTGCCTCAATGGTCTTAGCTTCTGAGATAACGCAGTTCAATCACTTTGCTTTTAGGATATAACTTTATCCTAGCTTTTTTAGCAACCTGGTAAGTTGTATCACGCAATATATCAGCGAGTGTTTGATCGTTAGCATTGATTGACACAATTAATGGAATCGCTGGTGTGGTGCCGAGTACGCGCACATGGTAGCCAGAGGCACTTGCAACTTTTTGCAATAGTGGTTTCACAGGTCCAGTCCAATCTAAAGATGATTGTTGTGACATACCAACAGCATAAGCATTGACGGGAGGCGCCATTTTAATGCTGGGGTGTGTCGCCAGTTGAATCGCAGAAAGCTGTTGCATTGATGAGTTCACCGATTGGGCAGCTTCAGCCAGTTGAGCTTGGGCTTGTTGATTAGCCGATGGCTCAGGTGCGGTATTGGTAGTGATATACTTAAGGCTTAAGTCGACAAACTTAGGTTTCTCACTAGCACAGCCTGCTAGGAATAACACAGGCACAAGTAGAAAATAATGTTTAAATCTCATATCGTTATATTACTTCTGGGTGTTTTGGCGCCGATCCTTCATCGTTTAATTTCCCTATAATTCAAAATGCTATTGTACGACACTTATCTTAAGGAAATATTAAATGAACATGCGATAAAGTTTAATTTTATTGCTTGGGAATGCCTATTTAGTAGGCATCATTAGCAGGTAAATTGAGCGTATTAATCGAATATTGGCAATAATTTTAATGATGACAATATCTGTAACACAATAATTATTACACCAAAAACAAAAATAATACCCAAGCCAAGATTGCCACCAGCGACTTTGTAAGGGTAAGTGTGTTTGTAGCTATTGCGGGTACGCCAGGCCATCAGTGCGGGTAAGATAATCGCGAGTAGGACTAAAGGTATTGAGGCATAGCCCAGAGCTAAGATAAATCCTTGTGGGTAGGCAAACACAAATAAGAGGGGCGGCACGAAGGTAATTAATGTGACTAGAACCCAGCGGCTGAACTGCTTTTTCTTATTAAAAATATCTGCAAAAAAATCAAATAATCCTAGGTTTACACCCAAAAATGAAGTTGTCATCGCAATATCAGTGAAAAAGTTAATGCCAAAATTAATATATTTTTTATTGATGATAAGTGAGAGTGAGCCGATAAAGTCTTCTAGTGAGCCGTGGCTTTTGACGATTGCTTCAAAACTTAATCTACCATGCAACGGTAAAATACCTAGCGTGACCAGTTCCCAGAGTAGATAAAGCACGAGCGGGGTGGCGCTACCGATAACAAAGATACGCCGCAGTTCTTTTGGTTTATGGCCAACGTATTTCACAATGCTTGGAATGCTGCCGTGAAAGCCAAAGGCGGTGAAAAAAATGGGAATGGTCATCAGCATAAACTGCCCGCTGTTGGGGTGGATAATAAGATTGGCGTAATCAATATGAGGCAGTAGAAAAAAAGTTACTGAAAAGAAGGCAATCATTTTAATGGAAAGTAAAAATCGATTAGCAACATCAACCGCATAGGTTTTCCAGCTGACGAGGCCGCCAAGTACTACAGTAAAAATTAAAGCGCTAGCCCAAGGTGCAAGTCTAATATGAAAGTAGCCATAAAGACCGGTGGATAAAAAACTGGTGCCGCCACTGATATAGGCGGACGATAAACAATAAAATAACAACACCATGCATAAGTTTGTAATAACCTGCCCGGATCGTCCAAGTGTTTGAATAGCCAGGGTGCTAAAGCTAGATCCATGTGGAAAGGTTAAATTGACTTCAAGAATTAGCAACGCGCCATATAATGCCAGAGCCCAGAGTGCGATCAGTAGAATAGCAGCATAAGGAAAACCCTCGGCTGCTGAAATAATAGGCAGAGCCAACATGCCAGCACCTACCGTCGTCCCTGCAATAATCAATGCACTGCCAATTTGTCTGCTTTTTGACATCGCTCACTTCCATTATCCATTTATATAGAGTGGCTAATCATAGCATCTTGGTGATAACTGTCCAAACCATAAGTTTTAATGAAGATTTTACGGTGGATTACGTAACTGACGTTACTAATCCACCCTACAGAACTTAAATTGGTATAGTAGGGTGGATTAGCACGTTTAGTGCGTAATCCACCAGAAGATCTCTTCTTTGACACTAGGCTTGGTGTTTTGTTACTATGTGAACACAAGATTAAGTGAGGTATGTATTCGTGACGGTTCCCAGAAATGCACATTGGCGTGATTCAGCTAGACCTGTAAAGTTTTTTATATGGGATGGAAAAACAGCATTTCCGTTACTTTTGTTTTTAATTCATATGTCATGGTTAACGCTTGGTATTGTCGTTGGTTCCATTACATTTTTTACGATTCTTAATTATTTTGGTTATAGCATTGACGTATTTTTTCGTGTGTTTCGTAATATGATTTCTGGACCACGCAAGGCAACGATTCCTTGGTGGGACGAATAGATGAACCTTCCTAAAAAACTAGAAATATTAGCCAAAAATATTGGCGCGACTTATACCTTTAAAGGACGTCCGCTTGCGCACAGTGAAGTTTTTGTTGAAACAGGGTTGCTACCGGGTTTGGCAAAGCGAGCAGATCAATTGGCTCAGTTGTGTTTTGGCTATGGCATTGGTGTATCTTTTGAAGATATGGACCAGGCTGTGCTGGGAAGCAAAGTCACTTTTGATGAATTTACCCCCGACTCTTTGCGCTTACTTACTATTGTTGATGTTTTATACGAGATGGTACGTTCCAGTCCCGATCAAGGCGCGGTTGCGCTCGACGAATTGTTGTACGATTAACACTCATTTAATTAATACTAATTAATAAAGACTTAATACTTTCTTAAGCTTTGTGGCGTAAACTAAGCTGTAGCCTAAGGAAAGCCTTTCAAAAAATTTATTTCTCATAGATTTATCAAATGGTTAAGGATGAAGTGAATCGCTCACGTTGTGTGGGTATTGTTGTATTGATTTTATAAGGAGCTAGTAAATGAGCAAAGGGCCCGGTTTTTTTGGTGGTAGTGGGGCAGGTGAACGATTAGGCGGTAGTGATTTGGTTAAGCAGGTGATGGAAAGTCACCGCGTCTTTAGTGGGGCTTTAACAGAAGTAAAACAAACAATTGAACACCATAGTGAGCAAGAGCTGGATCAAGGTTCTCGTTTAACCACGTAGGAGGTTAACAATGGGCGCGCAAAGAAACATGATGTTTGAACAAAACAAAGAAGAAGTGCGTCGTCAGTTACGTGAATTTACTGAGCAAGAGACAGAAAAGTTTTTAGAAGCCGCGCAAACGTTTTATGACCAAGAGCGGCGAACACAGGATCAGTGCTTAGAGCTGACCAATGCGATGATAACCGCAATTGATAATGTGTTGGCGGCAGGTGATTGGGAGAGTTCGTTATTTTTAAAAAATACGATCAAGCCGCTTAAACAATTGCAAGCCCAAGCATTAGAGGTACGCAGAGAATTATTACGTGAACAAGGCTTAGAAGAAATACCCGAGTATGAGCTTAAAGCTAACGAAAAGAAATTTTTCGTTTCGTTATACCAAGCGGATGGGCATGACCTTAATAAGTGGGCTGCTCAGTTGGGCTCTATAGACAGTTATATGACGGGCCGACCCATTTATAAAAATGAAACGGATATTCAAAGAGCGATTCGACACAAGTTACTGCAAACCGCAGAAGCGTATGCAGTTATTGTCGTTGATCAAAGTAAAGTGTTAGGCGGTCAATTTGCAACAGAGAAAAAAGATCGCAATGGTTATGCATTAGTGACGATAGAGGTAAATATTGTTAAGGCAAAAGATGTGATTGAATTTGTGCACTCCGGTGCACGTTATCATTATCATAACCAGCATTTGATATTGAAGAAGAAAAAGTAACTTGGGGCGTAAGCAGCAATGAATCAAGGCGCAGGACAAAACGCATCGGACTCGACAGCCAGTTTTTTTTGGTATGTTGTACTGCTGACGGTCGCGGTTATTTTGGCGTGGGTTTTCGGTAAAAAATACCTAGTGCCGCCGATGTTTTTTATTCGTGTTGGTGAAATCCATTTGATCGAATGGGTTTTAGCAGGCTGGAATTATATCGCCGGCTTAATTCATTTACCATTAGCCAATCTTGGACGCTATGAAAATATTCAACATTTTATGCAAACCATCGATTCGAAAAAAGTTACTATGGATCAAGTAAATTATATCAGTGATCAAATTGGTATAATGTACCGATATCCATTAGCGTTGATTATACTTGGAATGGCTTACATTTCATTTTTCCGTCATCGTTCAGCGCGGTTTGTTAATACTTATTCGATGAAAAGCCTGAAAAAATTTGAAGTGGTCAATTGGCCGCACATAACTCCAGTTTTGCCGCTGGATCTTGTAAAACAAAAATTAGACGAAGGACCTTGGGCGATGGCAGAAATGCCTTTGCATTTTTGTAAAAGGCATAACATTTTGGCGCTTACTGTAGAAAACGATAAAAAAATATGGACCATTGTTCATGGTGCGGCTGAACGTATTTTTGTTATGCAGATGGGCTCGCTGTGGGAAGGGGTTGAAAAATTGCCGATTCATATTAAGGCATTGATAGTGATTTGTGTTTGTCGAGTTGATCGCAGAAAAGATATGGCTAATAAGTATTTAGATCAAATCGCCATTTCATCTGGAACCGACAGCTTTAATTTTGCCGGAATAGAAGAAGAGCTCGAGAAATGCAAAAACCATAAAGTG
>CAXMUH010000128.1:0-2424 GCA_964196565.1 uncultured Legionellaceae bacterium
AATATCAAACAGTATAACATGCCACGTTATTTGGCATGCTATCCCGCACAAAGTTTTGAAAACAATAAATAAACACAACTTTTGTTGTAATATATCATTCCCGGTAGTGGAATGATATGCAGCAATGTTGCAGAATACGTAATAGTTAGGTTTCATAATTGAAAAAAATTTTGTCGTCTTAATAAATATTGGAATTTACATGCTCATATTAAGAGATATAGTTAAGGTTTTTCCAGGTGTCAAATCACCCGCTGTAGACAATGTAAATTTAACAATTGCAGAAGGTGAAACTGTGGTCCTGCTCGGGTCTTCAGGATGTGGGAAATCCACAATTTTAAAAATGGTTAATCGACTTATCGAGCCAGACTCAGGTGAAATCTTGTTCCAACAACGCCCTGTGAAAGATATCACTCTTGAAAAATTACGCCGCTCAATCGGCTATGTGATACAGGGAATTGGTCTCTTTCCTCACTGGACTGTTGCTGATAATATTGGTGCTGTTTTACGCATTGAAGGAGTATCAGCGCATAATCGGCGAAAACGAATTCATGCATTACTGGAAATGGTTGGCTTGCCTGAGGCCACTTTTGCAGAACGCTATCCGGAAGAATTGTCCGGAGGGCAACAACAACGTGTTGGCGTTGCCAGAGCACTTGCTGCTGACCCAGATCTTTTGCTAATGGATGAACCTTTCGGCGCTTTAGATGGCGTGAATAGAGAGAAGCTTCAAAAAGAATTGCTACTATTAAAACATGACCTGCGAAAAACCATTCTATTTGTCACTCATGATTTGTTTGAAGCAATAATGCTCGCAGATCGTATTGCTGTTATGCATAATGGGCGGCTTGAGCAGGTCGGCAAAGCCGAAGAGTTGATCAATACTCCAGCAACCCCTTTCGTTAAACAGCTTTTTGAAAAGCCTGCTCAGCAACTTGCGCTTTATAGTAAAAAAAAGAATTGAGGTTTTTTAGAATGCAAAATGTACTGATAGAATTCTCTGGTAGGTTGCCGGATTTGCAGTTAAAATTATTTGACCACTTATTGTATCTTACCGCAATTCCAGTGGTATCTGCTGTTTGTATCGCTTTACCCCTGGCAATATGGGCGAGAAACCATCGTGTTTTCCAGGCCTTTGCACTTGGGACAACAGGAATCATGCAAACCATCCCGAGTTTGGCCATGCTTGCATTTTTGCTTCCATTTTTAGGGATTGGGAAATTGCCGGCAATCGTTGCTTTAACGCTATACGCACTGCTCCCCATTTTCCAAAATACACTGACTGCTTTGCGTGAGCTGCCTTCGGATGTATTGGAGGCAGCTGACGGGATTGGATTTTCCAAACATCAACGTTTGTGGATGATCGACCTGCCTTTGGCTGCACCTGTTATTATGAGTGGTATTCGTACTGCTACAACCATTTGTGTTGGGATTGCCACATTATCTACTTTTATTGGTGCGGGAGGTTTGGGAGATTTCATTAACCGCGGATTAGCGCTCGACCAAATGCCACTTGTTCTACTTGGCGCCGGTACGGCTGCTGTTCTGGCTTTGTTTTTAGATTTTGTAATGGAAACAGTCGGAATGTTCATTCGTCCAGGACGAAAAAAGAGAAATTTGAGATGGCGGGCAATCGGAAGCATTGTGGTTGTTATTGTGCTTTTTGGAGTGTTGGTTTTTCCACTAAAATTGGGCAGCGGAGTTGCAGATAATCAAGACAAAAAAGTCATTCGAATAGGTTCAAAAAACTTTACCGAGCAGTTTATACTTGGGGAAATTATGGCGCAAATTATCGAAAATCATACGGATTTATATGTTGAGCGCATTTTCAATCTTGGTGGTACGGTGATCTGTCAGAAAGCACTGGAAAATGGTGAAATTGATCTTTATCCTGAATATTCCGGTACATCGCTTTCAGTTGTTTTCAAATCTAAACTTCAACCTGGTTGGACTAATAAAGATATATTTAATTATGTTAAAGCCCTCTATGAAAAAAATTATGGATGCACTGTTTTGGGGCCGTTTGGTTTTAATAATACATACAGGCTTACTGTTTCGGGAGTAAAAGCGGATAAACATGGCTGGAGAACAGTTAGTGATTTAGCCCTGGTTGCTTCATCTCTCGAGGCCGGGTTTACTTCAGAGTTCATAGAGCGTGAAGATGGGCTGAAAGGGTTGGCTGCCGCTTATAATCTACATTTTCGACAAGTTCGTGATATGTCACCGGAACTCATGTATAAAGCGGTTGCAAATGGAGAGATCGATGTTATTTGCGCTTTCTCTACTGATGGTAGGATTGCTGCTTATGACTTGAGGACACTTGACGATGACCTTCAATTTTTTCCACCTTATGAGGCCATGCCTGTTGTGAGAAAAGAATTGCTGCGCAAGTTTCCTGAAGTAGAAGATGCGCTAAAAAAGTTAATA
>CAXMUH010000129.1:0-7834 GCA_964196565.1 uncultured Legionellaceae bacterium
TGGCATTTATGCCTGGGTCAGTGAAGCCTTTGGGCCTAAATATGGCTTTTTAGCAACATGGCTTGAATGGATAATGAATTGTGTTTGGAACCCCACAGCACTCGCTTTTATCGCCGCCACCATCGCTTATATCTTTAACCCGAAACTGGCCGAAAACCATGTTTTTATGGTTGTCGTCATGCTTGTTGTTTTCTGGGGAGCGACACTGATTAATTTTTTTGGAATGAAAGCTTCAAGCATAATCAGCAGCGTTGGCGTTATTATTGGCACCATTATTCCAGGTGTTATCATTATCTTACTCGCAATTATTTGGCTCTCAATTGGTAAACAGCCACAAATTAGTTTTGCCGCTAAAAATTTAATACCGAGCATGCATTTAAGTAATCTGGTGTTTTTTTCAGGGGTGATCCTCAGCCTCGCAGGCATGGAAGTGGCCGCATTTCACGCGTCTGAAGCAAAAAATCCACAGCGCGATTATCCTAAAGCGATATTTTTCGCAACCATCATTATTCTGGCAGTTTTTATTCTAGGAACACTGTCGATTGCAATTGTGGTCCCTTCCAGCAAAATCAGTCTGGTTGCGGGCTTAATGCAAGCGGTTGATGCTTTTCTTCTACCATTTCACTTAAAGTGGCTGACGACTGTGTTTGGGGCATTAGTTGTTATTGGCGCACTTGCGATGCTGAGCACGTGGCTTGTGGGCCCAAGTCAAGGCTTGCTCGCAGCCGCACAAGACGGTGACTTGCCACCATTGTTTCGCTATCGCAATAAAAATAATATGCCGGTGGCGATCCTGGTGATACAAGCGATCATCGGCTCTATTCTTTCTTTAGTTTTTTTATTTATGCCTAATGTCAGCAGTTCTTATTGGATGTTAACGGACTTAACCGCACAATTAACTGCGCTCATCTATTTGCTAATGTTTAGTGCTGCAATTTTTCTGCGTTATAAGCATAAGAACACACCGAGGCCTTTTAAAATTCCTGGTGGAAATTTTGGTATGTGGATCGTTGCCGGTCTTGGTATATTAGCTGCATTATTTGCTTTTTTTATTGGTTTTGTACCTCCCGCACAATTTAAAACCGGTAGCATTGCATTTTATGAAAGTTTTTTAATTATCGGCATTGTTATACTCTCCTTGCCACCCTTTATTTTTATGTTTTTTAAAAAACCAAGCTGGAAAGAAGAATCACCTGAAAATGAGGAACAATAAAATGAAACTCGAAGATATTATTAATGGTGCTGTAGGCCCTTTTGATGAATATGCCGATGGCTA
Organism: uncultured Legionellaceae bacterium; assembly: GCA_964196565.1. GTDB lineage: Bacteria > Pseudomonadota > Gammaproteobacteria > Coxiellales > Coxiellaceae > 2-12-FULL-42-15. The sequence goes on from CAXMUH010000129.1 coordinate 1,277, forward strand.
TGGTAACAATGGCAGCAGTGGTTTAGGTTATATTTCGGTATTAAAATTACAAACAGGAAAAGTCAAAGCCGATATGGATGAAGTGCTTGAAGGCATTGTTTCATATGATCGAGCAGAGTCTATCGGAAGCTATGTCGGACAAATTAATATGATTGCAGCATCTTCATTTAACGGTTTAAATGGGGCAGTCTGGGGTTATCATTTAGCTAAACATGAATCCATTGCTGACGGTTCCATGCGACCTCTATTTACGCGCAAACGCAAAGATGGCGTTGAAGTTCCCGTTTATTCAGTTGAACCTTTACTCAATGCCGGAGAGCGGTTATTTGGTACCAACGATGAACGACGCTTCCCATTATTACCCGGCTCCCATGTCAGATGCGCTGTAAAATCCGCAACTACCGTAGGACCAACATCCATATGGTCAGCCATCGCATTGGCTATGGCAGAAGACCGTGAAAAAGATTCAAATCTATTTATTGAAGATGCCGGCAGCGGCATTCCCGGTAATGATGACGAATCACGCAGCGTCTTTTTAAATAATTTAATGGAAAAAATCGCCACCAGCGTGATCCGATGCGGTGATGATAATAATGTAAAATACAAAGAAATTTTTGTTGGCTACAAAACCGAATGGATTCCTGAAGGTTATGTAGGCTGCGCCCTCACCTGCGCGCCTTATATCGTAATGGCAAAAAATTCACTGCCTCAATCTGGAAATGCAGCTGATCTATTAAATATGACCCTTGCTGATTGGGAAAAAGATAAAAATTTCTAAGCTGTGTCAAAATAATGTGCTGCATAATAAAACAACTGCTCAACATTAATTTAGAATTAATTACTAGGAAATTCACCTAGACCTTATGCAATTCAATCATATTTCACAAACTACATGAATTACTTATTTACAATTTAATAATACGTAAAGGTTCAGCTGATACAATGGTATTCCATTAGAAATAGACCATTGTATGAATAGGAGTAAGAAAGTAATGCGACCCAGTGCCGTTGAAATGGTACCCCCATTTACTAAGAAAAATCCTGTAATATCTGCTCAGAATATATCAGCTACCGTTCCAGAAGCAATGCTACTCTCCGCATCACTCGCAGCAGAAGCTTATGATTGGCTGGGGCGTGGTTCCGTTAAAGCTGCCATCGTCGGCGGTCTGCTTTTCGCCGCAGGTTGCGTTATGGGTACGATTTATAAGTATCGATTTTTAAGTGCCGGTGAAAATTTAACTGAAAAACAGCAAGAAGAACTCACCGCCGTTAAGAAAGGGCTATTATTTTTCGCAATGACCTGCTGGACAGTATTTGAAGGCGCAGATGCACTTTTGATTGGCCTTGCTACCGGCAGCATCATTCAAGAAGTCGTACTGCCAGCATTTAAAATTTTAAAAACAATCCTTTTTGAACTACCTGTTGTTATGTTCGGTGGCAAGCAAGATATCAGCTATAAAAATTATAATAAAGCGGTCAGAGTTTTCGCGCAAGGATTCACTGCTGTTTACTCTGTTGGAATTGGCCTAGCGCATGCTTACTTCTTTTTTAAATTAACTACCATGGTGATTAAAGCTTTAGGTTTTGGTATAAAATTAGCGTCCCCGCTAGGTATCTTAATTGCAACAGTCGGCCTAATGATGGGGCTTGCTGGCACCTATCTTACTTCACAGTACGATTTTCAAGGAGCAAAATCTACAGGATGCTTGGCACGTGCAAACAACTGGCTTCGGCAACACTCTAATATCACCACTGGATTAAACACCTTTGGCCAAGGCTCTCTGTATGCTTTCGGCCTAATCGCTGGAGTAAAGGTTATTTTCGGTATATCACTGCTTGCCTCAGGTCCTATCGGTTGGGGAATTCTTGCAGCTGGATTGATTGTGGTAGGCCTCGCTGCAGCTTACGCTGTTTCACGTAAAAAAATAAATGGAATAGAAAAATATAAAGCTGAGACTGAGAATGGTCGGGCAAGGAGTTTAACCGAAGCTGTAGAGATTAAATTTGAATCAGTAGATGATGGTCATCCAAGACAAAGAAGTCAGAGTGCTGATAGTAGTAGTTTTTGGAGGGGCGCTGCAGCACCGCTCTTGCCTAAGGCAGAGGATGCGATTACAGCGTCACCCCAATAATTTACACAAAGTTAATTCAAAAGCTCCGCTGGCGGGATATAATCAATACCCAAATCCATGGCGACCCCTTCGTGGGTGATTTTACCAAAAGCGACATTAAGGCCATTTGTTAAATGCTCATCACTTGCTAATGCTTTTTTATAACCTTGATTTGCCAACGCTAAAACAAATGGCAGCGTTGCGTTATTTAAAGCTAGCGTTGAAGTACGCGGTACCGCACCTGGCATATTCGCCACACAGTAATGCACGACGCCATCCACAACATAGGTTGGATTGCTGTGAGTTGTAGCATGAGACGTTTCAAGACAACCGCCCTGATCAATCGCAACATCAACCATCACCGAGCCGAGTTTCATTTTTTTAACCATATCAGCCGTCACTAATTTCGGTGCAGCTTTTCCAGGAACTAATACCGCACCAATCACAAGGTCAGCGGTACTAACATATTCTGAGATACTGGCTTTGGTTGAAAATGCCGTATTAAGTCGTCCACCAAATTGAAAATCTAATTGTTGCAAACGCTTTAGTGACTTATCTAAAACAGTGACATTCGCTTCTTTACCCATCGCCATGCGCACGGCATTGGTGCCAACAACACCGCCACCGATCACTACAACTTTTCCAGGGTAAACGCCAGGAACACCACCCAGTAAAACACCACACCCACCATTAGGTTTTTCCAAACAATGTGCACCTGCTTGAATGGATAAACGCCCGGCCACCTGGCTCATTGGGGTCAATAAAGGCAAGCTACCATCTTTTGCGGTTACGGTCTCATAAGCGATTGCAATACAACCCGAATTAACCAGTGCTGCTGCTTGCGCGGGGTCTGGAGCCAAATGTAAATAAGTAAATAAAATTTGCCCTTCACGTAATAATTTATATTCACTCGATTGAGGTTCTTTTACTTTAACTATCATATCCGCTTGTGCAAAAACATCCTTAGCACTATTAACAATTGAAGCGCCTGCCTCAATATAATCTTCATCAAAAAAATTAATCCCGGCACCAGCATTATGCTCAACGATGACCTTATGCCCATGGCTTACTAATTCATGTACACTAAAAGGCGTTAAGCCCACGCGATATTCTTCAATTTTTATCTCTTTTGGTACACCTACCTTCATTTTTTTTCTCCAGTTTTAAGTTTGTTCACCGCGGTATGTTAGTACCCCATTTCGGTTAATACATTTTCCCACTCGGGAATAAATTCATTTAAATCCGCGACAATACCATAGTCTGCCACCTGAAATATGGGGGCATCAGGATCTTTATTAATCGCCACAATCACTTTGCTGTCTTTCATTCCTGCTAAATGTTGAATCGCACCAGAAATTCCCAAAGCAATATATAATTGAGGGGCCACCACTTGTCCGGTTTGTCCGACTTGAGTATCATTGGGTGCCATTTCACTATCCACTGCAGCACGAGATGCACCCACTGCTGCGCCCAATCGTTCTGCTATTTTTATCATCCGCGAAAATCCAGCTTGGTCTTTTAAGCCACGGCCACCGGATATAACAATTTTAGCGCTGCTTAATTCAGGCCTATCAGTGTTATGCAATTCTTGTGAAATAAATTTAGATTGATGATTATCGCTGACAAAATCTAATGCTTCAATTTCAACTTCCACTTGAGTTTCTGTAAGCGGAGGAAATGCCGTGGTTCGAATGGTTAAACAAATGAGTGCATCATGCGATTTAACGGTTTCAATCGCATTGCCGGCATAGATCGGATGTTTGAAAGTTTCTGCGTCTTTAATTTCAATGACATCGCTAATTAGAGCGACACCACGCTTTGCCGCAATGCGCGGTAATAGGTTTTTCCCAAAGGTGGTGGCAGGCATTAAAATGTATTTAGCATCCTCGGTCGCACTTAATATTAGTGGGCAAAATCGTTCTGCCAACGGGTGCAGATAGGTTTCATGATCGGCAACCAACACCTTATCCACGCCTTTTATCGAAGCAATTGATTCTGCAACCCCATCACATTGGTAACCAGCAACAATTGCCACAACGCGCTGTTGTAGTTTCAATGCTGCAGCCAGGGTATTGAATGTTGAAGATTTTATCTGCTTATTGTCGTGCTCAACGATAAGATAGGTTGTCATGGCAGCAATTCCTCTTTATCTTTAAGTATACTCATCAACTCTTTGATACTATCAACTTTAACCCCAGGCTCACGTTCTACTGGAGGTTCCACATGGAGCAATTCTAGGCTTGAATCCATGCTAACTCCAAGCTGTTCCGGTGTCTCAATCGTCAGTGGCTTAGCCTTCGCTTTCATAATATTAGGCAATGAAGCAAAGCGTGGTTCATTTAAACGTAGATCGACAGTAATCACTGCGGGTAATTCAACCGCAATGGTTTCTAGACCACCATCAACTTCACGTGTGACATAAAGATTATTCTCTTTATGTTCGATTTTAGAAGCAAAAGTTGCTTGCGGCCAGTCTAATAATCCAGCCAGCATTTGCCCGGTTTGATTACAGTCATTATCAATCGCTTGTTTGCCTAAGATAACAACTTCTGGACTTTCTTTTTCTACAATCGCTTTTAATACCTGGGCCACCTGCAACGGTTGCACTTGAGTATCATGCTCAACCAAAATGGCTCGATCCGCACCCAGAGCTAAGGCTTGACGCAAGCTCTCTTGCGCTTTTTTGTCTCCAATTGAAACAACAATCACTTCCTCAGCAATGCCTTGTTCTTTCCAGCGTATCGCTTGCTCAACCGCAATTTCATCAAATGGATTAATAGACATCTTAACGTTATCGGTCACAACGCCACTACCATCCGCTTTAACGCGGATTTTGACCTGGAAATCGACCAATTTCTTTACAGCAACCAAAACTTTCACAGCTTTAACCTCTAAAATAAACAACTGCAAAGAATATGGCGTTGTTTAAAGGTAACGTCAAGTAAAAAAACCAACTTTAATCTGTTAAGATCTATCATAGTGACTGATTTAAAAAGGTAAAGGTGAATGCAAAGAGAATCGATGGATTTTGATGTGGTGATAATCGGCGCGGGCCCTGCCGGTCTTAGTACTGCCATCGCATTGGCTCAGCAGAGCCAAAAGGCAAATACAGAACTGAGTATCTGTGTCTTAGAAAAAGGTTCTGAAGTCGGCTCTCACATTATATCTGGCGCCGTTATGGATCCCAGCGCATTAACCGAACTGATCCCTGACTGGCGCGAGCGAGGCGCTCCAGTAAGCGTTAAAGCGACTAAAGATAAATTTTATTACTTAACTGAAACTAAAAATTACTCATTGCCCACACCAAAACTAATGAAAAACAAGGGCAATTATATTATTAGTTTAAGTGAACTCTGTAAGTGGCTGGCAACCCAAGCAGATGAGCTTGGGGTCAATATTTTTCCTGGATTTGCCGCCAGCAAACTGTTATTTAATGAGGACGAAACTGCTGTTATCGGCGTTCAGTCCGGTGATATGGGGCTGGATAGCCAGGGCAACCCAACCGATCGCGCCCAACCCGGAATGAATTTACTCGCCAAACAAACTGTCTTTGCAGAAGGTTGCCGAGGTTCGTTATCAGAAAAGTTAATGCATCACTTTAAATTGCGCAAGAACTGTGATCCACAGAGTTATGCGATCGGAATCAAAGAGCTATGGAAAATATCTGCAGATAAACATACGCCTGGCGAAGTGATTCATACTGTCGGTTGGCCGCTGGATAATGCAACTTATGGCGGCGGTTTTATTTATCATTTTAAGGATCAGCTGTTATCAATCGGGCTCGTGGTCGGTTTAGATTATCATAATCCATACCTTGATCCATTTGAAGAAATGCAACGTTTAAAACTGCACCCAAAAATAAAACCTTTGCTGATCGGTGGCGAATGCATTGGCTATGGTGCCCGCGCATTAAATGAAGGCGGCTTGCAGTCAATTCCCAAGTTAACGTTTAAAGGTGGCATGTTGGTGGGTTGTGCTGCCGGCATGGTTAATGTGGGTAAAATTAAAGGTATTCATAATGCAATTCGCTCAGGAATCATCGCAGCGACAAGTATTTTATCCGAGTTACAACAGCCTGAAATTAAACGCTATCAAGATAAATTTAATCAATCAAAAATTTATAAGGAGCTTTATCAAGTTAGGAATTTAAGACCTGGGTTTCATCATGGGCTACGGTTGGGACTTGCGCTTGCTGCGTTCGATCAGTATATTTTAAGAGGACGCGCGCCTTGGCGCTTGCATTTTAAAGCGGATAATAAACAACTCAAGCCAAAATCAGCTTATCAGCCTATTCAATATCCCAAACCAGATCGCAAGATTACCTTTGATAAATTGTCTCAAGTTTATTTAACCGGGACTAAACATCGCGAAGATGAGCCATGCCATTTGCTTATTATAGATTCCAATATCCCGGTTGATGTAAATTTAACAATTTACGCTGGCCCTG
>CAXMUH010000130.1:0-24915 GCA_964196565.1 uncultured Legionellaceae bacterium
TTTGATGTAGCCCGGACAAACAGATCCCTCGACTTGTGCTACGCACTCGCTCGGGACGACATCCGTCGGTTTGGCCGGGAGGCATCACGCAAAGCGTGATTCAATGTTTTGTTTTTTCTACCACACATTAGGTGGTGGTGGCGTTGTTGCGTAAGCATCAGTCCTAGAGTGCGGTGATAATTGTCGATTTGCGTTACCAAATGATGTGTATTTAGGAGATTCTTGTTCGTTATTATCAGCACCTGTGACATGAATGTAGAGTTGTGGTGTGTCTGCTGCATCTTGTTCAGTAACGGGATTTTGCACAAACTCAGTGAGTGCCCTCGAGGCGCCCTTGCGGCGACCACTATAAAAAAGACTTGCACCCCCAACAAACGCTGCACAACCGCTACCAAGTAGTGCGATACCTTTTGCTATGCCATAAGCGCTGACGGGCGATAATAGGCCGCTTGATAAAAATGCGGCAATAACACTGCCAATAATTAATCCGGCGCCGGCAAACATTAACAAAGCGCCAGCAATTTTTTTATTGCTATTGGGTTTGTCTTGAAGAAGGTTAGCAAATTCAAAGCATCGAGCTTGGGCGCGTGCAACACAACCTATCTCGGGGTTGTTTAAGTTTCGCTGGCTTTGTTTATCATCACTTAAAATATACTCCGCGTGTCTTAAAATGGTGGTATAGAATTTAATATCAGCATCTTCTTGTTGTGCAGCATCTTCGATGTGATTAATTAAATTTAATGCATATCGGTACTTAGGCTCATGAAAGTCCTTTTTTAAGGTGAGGCATAAATTAGTCAGTGTGTTTTGCTCAAGCTGTAGAAATTCTTCAAGCGATTGAGCTGGCGCGTAATAATTGGCAGAATTATCTGGCAAATGGGTTGATTGGATCAGTCCAGTCAGCATATCCAGAAAAGCTGAATTTTTATTATTATCGGCAGTGGCATTATAATTTTGCCATAATGCTGCGCGTAATGTATTAAAATTAAGATGAAATGATGAATTATATAGTAAAGAATTAATCAGAGATAATTGGTAGCGCACACTCTCGCTTTGCAGAGCCGGGTGATCAATTTCAAATTGTTGCAATGAAAGATTGATGTTTTCATATAACCATGTATGCAGTGTTGACTGAGGATCTTGAAGCTGAAGAACAAAATTTATGGCAGGTTCAAAATGTTTTTTCGCAAACTTCAGCTGAGCTTGCATTCGAGCTAACTTCTGCGCTAGCGGATTTAATTTACCTTGCAACTCGGCTTTTGCGTTAAGGAATGATTGCCTTTCCTGTCTTGCTTGATCTCGTTGATTTTGCAAGTTGCTTGCGTTACTGATACTTGTAAAAGCAGTATATGCACCAACACCAGTTTCAACAGCGCCAACAAGGCTATCACGTTGATATCCATCTAGCGCCATTACAGCACCAAATGCAGTATTAATGTTAGCACTGCTGATGCGTGAGTTTAAGCCATTAATCTGTTGGTCATACGGGGCAATTTCCTGGTTGAGACAATAAATTTGGTGGCTTAAAACATTGCGCTGAGTTTCAAGCTTGCTTATTTTATCAGGCAGTGTCTTAATTTCGTCGGTCCACTGATGAATGTTTACATCATCATAGACAAGTATATTAATAGGTCTTGGCATAGCCGCATCCTTACATGAAACATTTATTACCCATGCTAGCACATTAGCTTTAAATTAATATTAAGGAGCTGCTTTTTGTTGCGGATTCTAGGTTTAACGTTTATTTTTTTTTAAAAACATCAATTCGAGCGGGCGGTAAATTTAACATAATGTGTTTAGATTGAAGGTGATAAAATTCTTCAAGCGATTGCATTGGGCTTTCTTTTTTAAAATAGGTGAACTGAATATAATAACCACCAGAGCTTAACACTTGATTAACTTGCTCCAGAATATTTTGTACCGTTTGTTTTGGGAATGAGCGCAGTGGCAAGCTGGAGACAATTGCATTGATGGGTTGCTGTATTTCGTTCAATAACTGCGCCAAGTGTTCAGCGCTACCTTGAATCGTGGTAATTTCTTTGAAATTATTTTGCATATGCTCGACGAATTCTGCCGAGTGTTCGACAACTATAATTTTCGCAGGAGAAATACCACTACTAATCAGCTTCTTAGTAATAGCTCCGGTGCCAGGGCCAAGCTCAACGAGAGCACCTTGGAAAGGTTTGGGCAGCATTTCGGCAATCGCGCTGGCTAAAAAAGGGCTGCTTGGCGAAAAAGCTCCCACACTACGAAAACCTTTGAGTAATTCTTTATAAAAAGACCACATAATTTTTACTTATTATTCGACTTGTTAATTAACATTTCACTATAATGCCAAACTTTGTAGTCAGTGGGCAACATAATCTCAAAGTTTAAGCTAGCAATTAAGAATTAGTTAATAACTTTTTGATATGATGCATGCTCTCTGGATATACGAGTTCAAGGAATGTTCATTTTAGCTTTAACATTATATAAGGGCGAGACTCTATGCCAACTTTTTATCAATATTTAGACACTTCTCCTACTGCAAGTTCAATATCAATTGGACTCCAGATTGCCAAAAAATTAACAAGCGCCACCTCTGAGACAGCGACTATTATATCTGAGTTGCGTCGCATTTTAACAGACACAGCCCTTCGTCGTAATTACGATAATTTTATATCGAGCTTTGAATGTGTTGAGACCGATAGTATTGAAGATGAAATTCAAGAATTTAAAAACTTTGAAGCTGCTAATGAACAGTTTGAAAAAGAGCTTTCAGATGAGATGTTTATGTTTGGGTTGGAACCTCTGCCAGCATCAGAAGAATGTAAAACTTCTCAGCAAATGCCAGCACTAGAATTTGAAAGTGCAAGCCTTGATAGGGAGACGATCTATAAAAAAATTGACCGCTTCAATAAAGATTTGGATCCACGGTCACAAGTTAATCCACTTGATGTTTGTGCTTTTATCCGCGATGCTGAGCAAGTGGCATTAAACAAGATAACGCTTAATGATGTAATAAAAGCAGGTTTTGACTTTAATGCTTTATTTAGACAGGTAAAGGTTTCACTGCCAAAATTCTCTAGGCAGGTTACCATGGAATGTCTAGGCACAATTGAGTTAAATAAATTAACTGCTTTATGTCATGAATATATTTCTAATTTGCTCAAGAAAAGTTTAAAAGCACAATTTGAAAAATTTACTTCCATGGTTGAAAAAGATTTGATAGTAGCTAACCTGCTAGCCAAAGTGTCTGCAATAACATCGAACAGTGCACAGCAATTATATTTAGGCCAGATATTATTTGAATCATTGAGCCAGATTAATCAACGTGTTTCCTATTATAATCCGTCAAAAGGCCTTGTTAATGGGTTAAAGGAGATTGCTCACCAACAATTTGAAGCTGTGTTGATGAAATATGCTGCTACGCTTCCTTTGAGTCAACAAACTGCCTTAGCCACTGCTGTTGAGCAGGAAACGCTACAGAATGCCAGAGAAAAAATTAATGCTCATATTGATTTAAGTATGTCGCGATGGGTTGCTGACTATGTTCGCAGTGTTTCTCCGACCAATGGCTCTCCTAGATTTTTTGATCGCATGTTAGCTGCTAGCAAAATAGAAACTTATGCAAGAAGGTGCACAGCAGAGTTGGGGGGTCTCCCGATTCGAGCTGAAATACAAGCCGATTTAGAACAAAGGCTGCGTGAAGGGCATGGTAATACGTTTGCAAGGCATAGAAGTTTCTCCGATGACTCAACTAGATGTGCTGCTCCTCTTGCAGTAAGGCCAGCAAGAAGAAGCTTAAGCATAAATATATCACCATTAGGAGCTGCAGGTGCAGAGCCAGAGCCATCGAGGGCAGCAGTAGCAGTGGTTGTTTAGGCGCAAGGAAACCAATTGTCGTAGCCTGGACGATCCTCACGCTTCGCGCGTGAGGGCAGTCCGGGCTACAATTTAAGAACACCTCATCGGCAAGCCCGAACGCTTACTCCCCATCGCGCAAGAAAAACCAATTAATTAGCACGAAATGCTGTAGTTTGCTACACTCAGAGGGGTTGGCGTTAGTGCCGCTTGGTTAAGAATATATCTACAATAGGTCGCAAAGGATGGCAAATACCCGTAAATATTTACTCTCTGATTTACTCTATAATGCCAGCCTCCCTGAGGTCAGCATCAATGCATTAAGCTTAGACAGCCGCCAAGTGGAAAAGGGCGCATTGTTTTTTGCCTACCCGGGTGAAACCCAGGATGGTCGCGACCATATTGAACAAGCAATTGCCAATGGCGCTGCCGCAATTATTTATGAGAGTAGCGATGGTTTCTTTACCGAGCCATCCGCTGATGTTGTATTGATTCCATTAACAAATGTTCAATCACAAATTGGTCCTATTGCCTCGCGCTTTTACCATAACTCTAGCCACTCGCTTAATATGATTGGCATAACCGGAACGAATGGAAAAACTTCAGTTGCTCACTTTATTGCTCAAGCGCTGCAGCAGCTTGGCAAAAATTGCGCGGTGCTTGGCACGCTCGGCAATGGCGTGTTGCCTGATTTAGTTAAATCGACTCATACCACGCTTGATCCGATTCAATTACAGCAAACGCTGGCACAATTTAGAGCAGATAACCTCAACCAGGTGGTGATGGAAGTTTCTTCACATGCTTTGGCGCAGTCACGCGTTGCGGGTGTTCAATTTGATACTGCAGTTTTTACTCAGCTGAGTCGAGATCATCTCGATTATCATGGTGATATGCCCGCTTATGCAGCTGCCAAGGAGCTATTATTTCAACAAGCGGGTTTAAAAAATGCGGTGATTAATGTGGATGATCCCTTTGGTCGCGAACTGGTGAAAAAATATCAAGATAAGCTGAATTTGGTGACTTACTCATTGCAAGGTGATCATAGACATCAGCAACGCTATGTTGCTGCCTCAGAGGTTAAGTTTGGTGCAAAAGGTTATTTGGTGAAAGTTGAATCCAGTTGGGGGCGAGGTGAATTTAGTTGCGCTATGCTAGGCACCTTTAATATAAGTAATGTGCTTTCAGTATTGGCAGTTTTGTTGTTAAATAATGTTGCATTTGATCAAGCATTACACTGCTGCTCTGCATTAGTGCCTGTTAAAGGCCGAATGCAAATGTTTGGTGATGAACATCAACCCAAGGTGGTGGTTGATTATGCGCATACTCCGGACGCACTTGAAAAAACCTTGGCGGCGCTGCGTTCACATTGCGAAGGTGAATTGTGGTGTGTGTTTGGTTGTGGTGGCGATCGTGATCCCGGGAAACGCCCACAAATGGCTGCAGTGGCAGAAAAATTATCAGATCATATTATTGTCACTGACGATAATCCTCGGCATGAATTACCTCTAAAAATTGCTGAAGATATCGTCACCGGGTTGAACCAACTTAGCAACGTTAACGTTATTTTAAATCGAGCAGAAGCGATTCAAACTGTTGTGCAAAGCGCCAAAATAAATGATATTGTATTGATTGCTGGCAAGGGGCATGAGCAGATCCAGATCATTGGCGATCAAATACTGCCATTTGATGATGCCGAACAGGTGACTATTGCTTTAGCAAAAACCAAACAGATTGACTAATACTGTAACATTTAAGGATTGAGGTAAAATGATGTTGCTTTCATGGATTGTAAAGACTTTAAATATCCAGTGGCAAGGCGAAGATCGAGAAATAAGTGGTATTAGTATTGATAGCCGTGATATTAAAACAGGCGAATTATTTGTTGCGATCTGTGGAGCTCTGTCGGATGGACATGATTATCTTCAACAAGCCGCCGATCGTGGTGGGGCTGCTGCGCTTGTTAGTCAAACAGTTAAAACAGATCTTCCGACATTAAAAGTTGAGAATACTGAGGCTGCATTATTGCTGCTTGCAAAAAAATGGCGCGATCAGTTTTCAATTCCGATGGTTGCGGTGACCGGCAGTTGTGGTAAAACGTCGACTCGCGCTTTAATTCAAGGTATTTTTTCAGCGTGTGGCGATACCCTTGCCAGTGTGCGCAGTTATAACAATTCCATTGGTGTGCCGTTAACGTTATTGCGATTACGTCCTGCGCATCAATATGCTGTGTTTGAAATTGGTGCTAATCACCCAGGTGAAATTGCTGAGTTGGTTCAAATTGTTAGACCTTCTGTGGCCATTATTACGATGGCGGCGATGTCACATTTAGCAGGATTTGGTGATCTTGATGGAATTGCCAAAGCTAAGGCTGAGATTTTTCAAACGTTAGATGATCAAGGCGTTGCAGTTATTAATCAAGACGATCACTATGCAGCGTATTGGCGTCGATTGGTTGCCCCACATAAAGTGATTAGTTTTGGTTTGGAAAATAAAGCCGAGGTAATGGCAACCGATATTAAGTATGATAATCAAGCCTGCCCTTCATTTAATTTAATTACCCCAGTAGGTCAAGTTGATATTAAATTAGCTTTGATGGGTAAGCATAATGTTTATAATGCATTGGCAGCAGTGACTTGTGCACTTGCGCTCGGATTACCGCTGGATAAGATTAAGCAGGGTTTAGAATCGGTCGTAGCTGAGTCACGCCGTTTAGTAGGGTATAAAGGTTATGCCAAAGCTTTGATTATCGATGATAGTTATAATGCGAACCCAGCATCGGTACAGGCGGCGATCGATGTATTATCACACTATCAAGGTACATCGGTTTTAGTGTTGGGTGATATGCTGGAGTTAGGTCAAAATGCAGATAAGCTGCATCGCGAAATTGGACGTGCGGCAAATCATGCAGGAATAGAGCATCTGTTTTGTTTTGGTGAATATGCCGAAGGTGCCGCAGATGCCTTTGGACAAAGGGGGCAGCATTTTAATAATCAGCAGGATTTGATTTTTGCTTTGCGCCCACTATTAAATGATAAAGTTACCGTGCTCGTTAAGGGATCGAATTCGATGGGTATGCAAAAGGTCGCACAATCGCTAATGAAGGAGTAAACGTGCATGTTATTATGGTTGTCCCATTTATTCGCTGAGCATTTACATTTTATGCGGGTATTTCAGTATTTAACTTTTCGATCGATTATTAGTGCGTTAACGGCTTTGTTAATTGTGTTGGCGATCAGCCCACGATTAATTAGTCGCTTGATGAAGTTACAAATTGGTCAAGTGGTGCGAGATGATGGGCCACAAACTCATTTAAAAAAGACTGGCACACCAACCATGGGTGGCGCTTTAATTATTGTCGCTGTTGTGGTGAGTGTTTTATTGTGGGCTGATTTAACCAATTATTTTATTTGGGTGATTATGCTGGTGATGGTTGGGTTTAGTGCAGTTGGTTGGGTTGATGATTATCGCAAAGTGGTGCGAGGTAATACGAAAGGGTTGCCAGCACGCTGGAAGCTTTTATGGCAATCTTTAATAGCCATTGTGGCAGCACTATTTTTATATCATATGGCTACATCCCCATTTGAAACCGAACTGATTATTCCATTTCTTAAAAATGCGGCAATACCTTTAGGTGCATTTTTTGTGGTGCTTGCTTATTTTGTGATAGTGGGCAGTAGCAATGCGGTTAATTTAACCGATGGTTTGGATGGTTTAGCCTTAATGCCAACCGTTATGGTCGGTGGCGCATTGGGGGTTTTTGCTTATTTAACGGGTAATCATATCTTTGCAACCTATTTAACAATTCCTTATATTGTGGGCGTGGGCGAGGTGACTGTATTTTGCAGTGCCTTAGTTGGCGCAGGACTTGGGTTTCTTTGGTATAACACCTATCCTGCCCAGGTTTTTATGGGTGATGTGGGATCGCTGGGCATTGGCGCGGCCCTTGGCGTCCTCGCGGTGGTGGTGCGTCAAGAATTGGTGTTTTTTATTATGGGTGGTATTTTTGTAGTGGAAACAGTTTCAGTGATCATCCAAGTTTCTTTTTACAAAATGACTGGACGTCGTGTTTTTCGTATGGCGCCATTGCATCACCACTTCGAATTAAAAGGTTGGGCTGAACCTAAAGTGATTGTTCGATTTTGGATTATTACTTTTGTTTTGGTGTTGTTGGGTCTAGCATCATTGAAATTACGATAAAGTGGTGTGTGATAACGCGATCTTTATCCCCGACCAAAAATAAATTTTTTACCGGGCTACACCCTAAATCGTGTTTGAATATTGAATCAGGAGGTATAATTGAAGGTTGTAATTGGGCTAGGCGCGACGGGCATCTCTTGCATAGAATATCTGCGTGCACATGGCGTTGAAGTGGTGGCGATGGACAGCGCTCTTTGTCCGAGTGGCTATTCTGTTTTACAATCCGATTATCCTGATGTAAATTGCGTGCTGGGGAAACTCGATCCAAATATTTTAAACCAAGCGACAGAGATTATTGTCAGCCCCGGTGTTCCCATTAAACAACCGCTGCTAGCCGAATGTATCGCTCGTAAGCAACCGGTGATCGGAGATATTGAATTGTTTTTACGGGCAACAGAAAAACCGATTTATGCCATCACCGGATCTAATGGTAAAACCACAGTCACCGCATTGGTGGGCGAGATGGCGCGCGGGGCGAATAGAAATATTATGGTGGCAGGTAATATTGGTAAACCGGTTTTAGCGTTATTGTCAGGCTCTACTGCAGATGGTTATGTGTTGGAATTATCCAGTTTTCAGCTCGAAACCACCTATTCTTTAAGAGCGAAAGCAGCCGTGGTTTTAAACGTGACGCCAGATCATATGGATCGATACACGGATTTTGAGGCGTATCTTAAGGCAAAACAAAGTATTTATCAGAACGCAGTTTATCCGATTGTTAATTTAGATTCCCCAGAAATTTGGCAATCCTTAGATTTAAAAGGTGAAAAAATTAGTTTTTCACTGAAAGATGACACAGCTGATTATTGCGTTAAACACCATAACGGTAAAAATTATTTATCCTGTCGTGGAAAGCGTTTGCTGGATGTTGTTGAGATGCAATTGCAAGGTGAGCATAATTGGCAAAATGCATTGGTGGCTTTAGCACTGGGTGAAACCATGAATTTACCCATGATTAGCATGTTGACGGCATTGACTCAATTTAAAGGTCTGGCGCATCGCTGCCAATTAGTACGAATTAAAAACTCCGTCACTTGGTACAATGATTCTAAAGGAACAAATGTTGGAGCGACGCTAACGGCGATTAATAGCTTGGCTAACGCAACTAAAGGAAATCTTATTTTATTGGCAGGGGGATTGGCAAAAGACGCAGACTTTAAACCTCTTCGTCAAAGTGTCAATAAAAATGTAAGCGACGTGATTTTATTTGGCAAGGATGCAGAGTTAATCGCTCGAGCATTACAAAAATCTGCCAAACTGCATTTTGTGGATGATTTGGATGCTGCGGTGTTATTAGCGGATAAGCTCGTCTGCCCCGATGACTGCGTGTTGCTATCACCTGCGTGTGCGAGTTTTGATATGTTTTTAAATTATGCCGCCCGGGGTGATCATTTTATTAAGGCCGTGACAAATTTATGAAGCAACCTCGTTCAATTCGTTGGTTTTATGATAAATGGATATTATTCACCGTACTTGCCATGCTGATGCTCGGGTTATTGATGGTGAGTTCTGCATCGATGGTGATTTCTGATCGCCAATTTGATTTTCCTTTTCATTATTTAATTCATCAAGCCATCTATATTGGCATGGGGCTAGTGGTTGCTTGGTGCGTGACTCGGATTCCCATCCAGTTTTGGAAACGCTGGGGTGGCTACATGATGATTGTGGGCCTATTGTTATTGTTGGCTGTTTTGATTCCCGGGATAGGTAAAATGGTTAATGGTTCACGGCGTTGGATTAATTTAGGGTTTATGACGCTGCAGGTAACCGAATTAGTTAAACTTGTTTCGATAATATATTTAGCTAATTATTTAGTGCGTTATCAAGAGCAGGTAAAACATCAACTGATCGGCACAATTAAGCCGATGATTTTATTGGCGGTGATGGCAGTTTTATTGCTGCTAGAGCCCGATTTTGGCACATTTGTCGTGATCAGTGCGACTTTTATGGCGTTATTATTTATTGCGGAGGTGCGGTTATGGCCTTTTATAGTGTTATTTCTGTTGGTGGGTACTGCTTTAGTTTTTATTGCAATAATGTCCCCATATCGCCTGGCTAGATTAACCACTTTTATTAACCCATGGGCGAAACAGTTTGGTGCAGGTTACCAGTTGACTCAATCTTTAATTGCTTTTGGGCGTGGTGGCTTATTTGGTGTCGGTTTGGGTAACAGTGTGCAAAAATTATTTTATTTGCCAGAGGCACACACGGATTTTATTTTTGCAGTGATCGGTGAAGAGCTTGGTTTAGTGGGTGAAATCATTGTGATTGCTTTGTATGTGGTGTTAATCGCCAGAATTTTCATTTTGGCGCGACGTTCTCGAGAGGTTGGCAACCCCTTTTCTTATTATCTGCTGGTTGGAATTGGATTATGGCTTGGTTTTCAAGCATTAATTAATATGGGTGTCAGCGTTGGTGTGTTACCGACCAAAGGTTTAACGTTGCCTTTTATTAGTTATGGCGGCAGTAGTTTAATTGTTAATTGTGTTGCTATTGCTTTTGTTCTTAGAGTTGCGTTTGAGAATGTATCTAATGACAGATCAGTCTCCAATAAAGAGCGTTATGTGGTTTTTCAGAATCGGGGTGCAACATGAAGCGAGTGATGATTATTGCCGGTGGTACCGGTGGACATATTTTTCCGGCATTGGCTGTGGCGGATGAGTTAAAAAAGGAAGGGCATACCGTCTTTTGGTTGGGAGCGCGAGCTGGCTTGGAAACTAAGCTTGTGCCGTCAATTTATCCGCTTTCGCTCATCTCAGTAAAAGGCGTTCGCAACAACGGTTTGCGCGCAAAATTATTGGCGCCATGGCAAATATTCCGTGCCATTATTAAAGCCTATACTGTGATTAAATCAAAAAAACCCGATGTGGTTTTGGCGATGGGTGGTTATGTGGCGCTACCCGGAGGACTGGCCGCATGGCTGGCGCGGGTGCCTTTGGTTATCCATGAGCAAAATGCCAAAGCAGGTTTAACCAATCGGTTTTTATTGCGATTTTCGCGGGTACGTTTGCAAGCTTTTTCCCATGCGTTTTCTTCCTCGATTAGGGCAAAAACGGTAGGTAATCCGGTTCGCCAATCTTTATTGGAGCAGCCTCTACCCGAGAGTCGTTTATCACAGCGGGCCCCGCCATTGCGTGTGTTAATTGTTGGTGGCAGCCAAGGCGCACGAGCACTCAATCAATGTGTGGTTTCACTTTGGTTAAAGTACCCTAATTTACAAGAGATTTCTGTTTGGCATCAAACAGGCGAGAAAGATTATGTGGTGACCAAATCGGCATATGAAACATTGCCAATAGAGGCTAAGGTAGAAGCATTTATTGATGAGATTGCAACAGCATATGCTTGGGCTGATGTGATTATTTGTCGAGCGGGGGCGATGACGGTGAGTGAGCTTGCAGCTGTAGGGGCCGCCAGTATTTTAATCCCTTATCCGCATGCAGTTGATCAACATCAGCATTATAATGCGCGTTATTTGTCTGATCAAGGTGCGGCCATTTTATTGGATCAAAAGCACTTAAGCCCAGTTGCACTGATGAAATTACTGCAAAAATTTATCAATGACAAACAATGCTTGCTTAAAATGGCACAGTCTGCTAAAAATTTAGCTTACAGTCATGCCGCACAAAGTGTTGCTAAGGCGTGTCTTACACTTGATATGGATGATCATTCACAAGAGGCTGACAACGGATGTTAGGAAGTCATACTAAACATATTCACTGCATTGGAATTGGTGGCATTGGCGTTAGTGCCTTGGCTGAGATGTTGCTGTTACAGGGGTACCGTGTGTCAGGATCCGATTTGATTTCAAATCGAAATACAGAACGCTTGAATCAATTGGGCGCAAAAGTTTCATTGGGTCACAGTGCTGACAACATTAGAAATCCGGATGGTGTGGTATTTTCGAGTGCAATTTCAACTAATAACCCTGAATATATTGCGGCAGAAAAAAATAAAATACCGTTGCTTTCACGCGGCGCATTGTTGGCAGAACTTGTTAATCAATTTCGTACGATAACGGTTGCAGGCACGCATGGTAAAACAACAACCACTGGGCTCATTGCTCACCTTTTAATGGTTGCGGGGCATGACCCATCTTATGTTATCGGTGGGATCCTTAATAACCAGGCAAGTCCAGCACATTTAGGCCAAGGTGAATTTTGCGTTGTAGAGGCAGATGAAAGTGATGCGTCATTTTTATTTATGCAGCCTCAATACACAATTATCACCAATATCGATGCGGACCATTTAGAGGCCTATCATGGTGATTTTGAAAAACTTAAATCCTCTTTTTTGGATTTTTTAAATAAAATTCCAAGCCATGGTGCGGCAATTGTATGTATTGATGATCCGATTATTCGCAGTTTAATTCCCAAAATAACCTGTCGGTTAATTACCTATGGGTTTAGTGAACAAGCATCGGTTCGTGCTTGTTATTTTCATCAAAACGGTATTATCAGTGAGTTTACGGTGCGTTTTGATGACGAGCAAACCTGTATTCCAGCCACCTTGGCGCTGCCAGGTCAGCATAATGTGCTAAATGCGTTAGCCGCCATAGCGCTTGTAAAGGAGCTCAATATTGCGAAAGAATTAATTCAAAAGGCATTAAATACTTTCCCCGGTGTTGGTCGACGCTTCCATGGTCATGGTCTAATGCGTTTGGCAAAAGGAAGTGCTTTGGTGTTTGAAGATTATGGTCATCATCCTAAAGAGATAAGAGCGACACTTGAGGCCGCTAAACTTGCTTGGCCAGATCGGCGTGTTGTGGTGGTGTTTCAGCCACACCGATATTCTCGTACCCGTGATTTATATAACGAATTTATTAGCGTTTTAAAAGAGGCAGATAAACTTTATCTGGTTGATGTTTATGGTGCAGGTGAAGATCCACTTGATAATATATCGAGTGTTAGAATAGCGGAAGAAGTTGCAGAAAACGCGAAAACAAAGCCAGATTATGTGGCGGACATTAAATTGTTACCTGAGCTTTTATATCAAAATCTTCATGATAACGACATCGTCATATTGCAAGGTGCTGGGAATATTGGCGCTGTTTCAAAACAATTACCGATGGAAGAATGAATACCAATCAATTTAAGAATTTACAAGGCGAATTGAAGTCGGATTATCCGCTAGCCCGGCATACTTCTTGGCGCGTTGGTGGCCAAGCTGAGTTCTGTTATCGCCCAGCTAACTTGGCAGACCTTGAAAATTTTTTAGCGCAGATTCCACAAGATATGCCATTGACCTGGTTGGGTTTGGGCAGTAATGTTTTGATACGTGATGCTGGAATTAAGGGTGTGGTTATTTTAACGTTGAATCGTTTAAATGATATAACGTTATTAGAGGAAAATCTACTGCGAGTTGAGGCTGGAGTAACAGGCGCGAAGTTAGCAAAATTTTGTGTTCGCAATGGTTTTGAGAGTGGCGTTTTTTTTGCCGGTATTCCGGGTACGGTTGGCGGGGCCTTAGCAATGAATGCGGGCGCTTTTAAGGGGGAAACTTGGGCACAGGTGGAAGCGGTCGAGGTGATTGACCGTTTTGGCAAAAGGCAAAAGCGTTTACCAAAAGAATTTGATATAAACTATCGCCAAGTTTTAGGCCAGAAAGATGAATATTTTGCTGCGGGTTATTTTCGATTTGAAAAAGGAGATAGCGCTTGCGCACAACAAGATTTGCGTCTGCTATTGCAAAAGCGCAACAGCGCTCAACCGATTGGCACCTACAGTTGTGGTTCAGTTTTTCGCAATCCCGCGGGTGATTTTGCAGCCAGGCTGGTCGAGCAAACAGGTTTAAAAGGTTACCGTATAGGACAAGCCGAGGTTTCTGAAAAGCACGCTAATTTTATTTTAAACACAGGGGACGCCAGAGCTGCTGATATTGAGAATTTAATTCACTATGTGGCTGATCAGGTTTGGCAGCATCAGGGAGTTAAATTAGTCCCAGAGGTGCATATTTTGGGTGAAAAATGTATCCAACGTAGGTGACTTTTAGGTTTCGTTATTCCGGCGTATGCCGGAATCTGCATAAATTGGCACTTACCTTCAAGAGATCCCTGCATACGCAGTGATGACGGTGCTAAAAAAAACCTGTTAAAAATAGAACAAAAATGATAGACTAATCAAAAGGATAGTAATTTTTTGGAAGGAACCAAATATGCAGCCTTTAAAGCTGAGCTTAGCTTTTTCCATTTTGACAGTCTCTGCATCTATTGCAAATGCCTCCAATTCTCTGCCAGATCAATCCACTTGGTTAGGTGATAATTTTTCAGTCAGTGCAAACGTAGCATTAGTTTCCAACTATATTTGGCGTGGCGTCAGTCAAACTGACAATGGTCCCGCAATGCAGGGTCAGTTTAAACTTAAAAGCGTGCTTGGTTTCTATGGAAGTGTTTGGGGGTCGAATGTGAATTTCCTCGACGCTCAGAATAAAACTGCAACCGGAGAGTTGGATTATATAGTTGGTTTTGAAAAGCAAATCCATGATTTTGGCATCGATTTTGGCGCCTATTTTTATACTTATCCCAAAACCACTGGTATTGATTATACCGAGTCGTTTGTTCGATTGAGTTATAAGATTGTTCATTTTGGTGTGGGTTATACTCATAATTTTTTTGATACCGGTGGTAGTGGAACGTATTACTTTGGCGGACTCGACTACACAATAAAAAGCCATAATGTTTACTTGCAAGCGATTAGCATCGGTGGTGGTGCAGGTTATTATGCACTTAACGGACCCGTTTTTGCGGGCAAAAGCTATTGGAACTATCGTTTATACCTCAAGAAATCCTTTAAACACTTTGCTGCTGAACTGGCATGGACGGATACGGATGGCGGTTTAGGACTTGCTCCGTGGGATGATAGTCATATAGTTGCTATACTTTCTGCATCAATTGGATAGGTGAAATATGCATAAGTCATTGTTGGATATTTTATGGGTGTTACTTTGCGCAAGCTTAGTTTTCCTTATGCAGCCCGGTTTTTTGGCGCTAGAATCTGGATTAACTCGCAGTAAAAATAGCATTAATGTTGCGATTAAAAACATTACCGATTTTTGTATCTGTATATTGTTATTTTGGTTGTTTGGTTTTGCGTGGATGTTTGGCGATTCCAACAATAGTCTATTTGGTAATTCGGATTATCTGGTGGCGTTTAATCATCAAGGTATTTGGGTTGCGGTATTATTTCTTTTTCACGTGATGTTTTCAGGAACGGCGGTTACCATTATTTCAGGTGCTGTAGCGGAGCGAATTCGATTTGCAAGATATCTCATTATTGCAGTTGTCACCTCAGGATTAATTTATCCGATATATGGTCATTGGGTTTGGGGGAATGTTTTACATCACAATTCATATGCTTGGTTACATCAGCGTGGATTTGTTGATTTTGCAGGTTCAACCGTGGTGCATAGCGTGGGTGGATGGGTAGCACTTGCCATATTAATAATTGCCGGTCCACGCACCGGCCGATTTCCTAAGGGAGGGCCCGCGGTTAAAATCCCTGGATCTAATTTACCGGTCAGTATGTTGGGTGTTTTACTATTATGGATAGGTTGGTTTGGCTTTAACGCGGGTAGCACGTTAGGGATGACAAAGGCTGTGCCCGATATCCTGGTGAATACATTATTGGCTTCGATGGGCGGCACACTTTTCGCTCTGTTTATTGGTTGGGTGTTTCGAAAGCGGCCCGATGCTGATTTAGTGATGAATGGCTGCTTAGCAGGTTTGGTAGCGATCACCGCCAGTTGTTTTGCTGTCAGTGCATTGGATGCAGCACTGATCGGTGGCATTGGTGGATTAGCAATGTTGCTAGCAACCTATCTTTTAGAAAAGTTTAAAATTGATGATGTGGTGGGCGCGGTGCCTGTGCATTTGGCGGCGGGCATTTGGGGAACCTTGGCGGTGGCATTCTTTGCAGATCCAACTATTTTGCACACAGGACTAAACCATTGGCAGCAATTTAAAGCGCAATTGCTGGGTATCTTTGTTGCTTTTGTTTGGGCCTTTGGTGTGAGCTATCTTATTTTTAAAATTATTAATTACTTTTATCCATTTCGAGTATCAGAGAAGATTGAGAAATTGGGGCTTAATATTACGGAGCATGGTGCTTCAACTGAAATTTTTGATTTTTTCCAAGCCATGAATGAGCAAGCCAAAACACTTGATTTAAGTGTGCGAGTGCCGGTTGAGCCATTTACTGAAGTAGGTCAAATAGCCGTTCGATATAATAAATTGATGGCAGCATTAGAACAAGCCGTGGAGCGATCTGAGGTGATTGTAAAGACAGCCCGTGATGGTATTGTTACTTTTGTAAAAGATCAGTGTACGATCAATAGCGTAAACCCTGCAGCTGAAGCAATTTTGGGTAGTTCCTCGAGTCAGCTGATTGGTCGGTCGTTCAGTGATGTTTTCCCGACAATGAATCAGAAAAAAGTAGCTCAGGTTGCGTTGAGTAGGCTAACAGAAAAGGAAATCACTGCAAAAAAAGCGTCAGGTGAGGTATTTCCAGCAGAGCTTACCATTGGATCTGCCGAAATTGGCGATAATGCCTTTTATACTGGTACCTTTCGAGATATTACTGAGCGTAAAGCTGCAGAAAAAAAACTTTTTCTGCTGGCGCGCTATGATGTATTAACAGAGTTACCTAACCGAGCTCAGTTTGAAGAAACGTTAAATCGTGAAGTAGCTCGTGCTAGGCGTTATGGGAATATTCTCGCATTATTAATGATTGATATAGATGATTTTAAATCAGTCAATGATCGCTTGGGTCATCCAGCCGGCGATGAATTACTTAAAACCTTAGGCAAAAAAATGAATGAGGTAGTGCGTGAGGAAGACTTTGTGGCCCGTATTGGTGGTGATGAATTTGCTGTTATTTTACCGAGTATTGTGCAAACTGAAGATGCGGGTAGGGTCGCGCAAAAATTGGTTGCAGCAGCTCAGCAAATTAAGGAGCTCGCAGGAAAGCAGGTTTATGTTTCGATCAGTCTAGGTATCGCCATTTTTCCAGAGTCGGCAAAATCGATCGCTGAGCTAGTAAAGTGTGCTGATGTTGCTTTATATCATGCAAAAGATAAGCAAAAGAATAACTACCAGTATTTTAGTGAAGACTTGAACGTGAGCCACACCGATCGACTGATATTTGAGCATGATTTACGTAATGCGATTGCAAACAAAGAATTGTTCTTAGTATATCAGCCGAAATTTATATTAAACCCACGAAAATTTATCGGTGTCGAAGCACTATTGCGCTGGCGTCACCCTAAAAGAGGGATCGTTTTCCCTGATATTTTTATTCCTATAGCAGAACAGACCGGAATGATTCAAGACATTGGGGAATGGGTGTTTGAGACTGCCTGTGGGCAGTACGCAAAATGGTATAACCAACATAAAGAGAAGGCGGGCACCATGTCTATTAATTTGTCCCCACTGCAGTTGTTGGATGAAAAGTTAATTAGCAAATTGCTAAGCATAATAAAAAAATATAACGTACCAGCAGATCACATTGAGCTTGAGTTAACTGAATCTGCTGTTATGTCAGATTTGGAAGGTGCAGAAAGGCAATTAAGTGGTTTACGTAATGCCGGTATTAAACTTTCGATTGATGATTTTGGCACGGGTTATTCTGCTTTGTCACAACTTGAGAATTTACCGATTGATACCTTGAAAATTGATCAGTCTTTTATGAGTGAGTTGAAGAAGAATAAAGATGCAGAGGCGATAGTAAAATCGATTATTCTACTGGCGAAAAATCTAAACTTAAATGTCATTGCCGAAGGAGTCGAAACAAAAGAGCAGGCTGATTTTCTGATTGAGAACGAGTGTAATGAAGTGCAGGGTTTTTATTTTGATAAGCCGATGTCGGCTGAGGATGTCGAGAAGTTATTCAAGAAATAAAGTCATTCCGGCGTATGCAGGAATCTTTTGAATCAAGTGCCAAGACTGCCGTCATTCCGGCGAAAGCAGGAATCTTTTGAATCAAGTGCCAGCGTCATGAGGTCCCGGCTTTTGCCGGGATGACGATGCACTTTTCCACAGAAATTGTGAATAACTTTGTGGAGAACCCATGGGGATAACTTATAACTTGCTGATAAATATAGGAAAGTATAAATAGCTCAACTATCTAGCAGCGGCCATACTCCTCCAGTATTTTCTGGGTATGCTGTAGGAAATCAGCGCTATTGCTTGTAATCGTGATTGTTTTTAAAAAACAGGATAGATAGAATGGATTGTCATTTTCAACGAATGATTAAGGCCAACAAGACTCGACAAGGATTTCTGAGTCTTGTTGGCTTTTTTGTTTCCCAGCGAATACCGCTAACTTCGTTAGCGGTATTCGCTTCCTGATATGATGCGGCGTGCGAGGTGAACTCGCACTTGCAGTCAAGGGGGAGAATCGCGATTCTCCCCCTTGACAATCCCCCATCGCGTAAGGAAAATCAGTAATTCCAGTTAACTCCGTTAGCAAGAATGGTTTCCTGATATGTTATTAACAGAGGACATCGACTTTGTCTCAATACAACCGAGCAAACAAAATTAGCTTGACAGGACGTATTGTAAACACATTACGCAAAGCCAATTTAGTGATAATGTGTCTTGTATTTGCATTAGTGCTGTCGATTTGGGGTGGCATATTGTGGTGGCGCACAAGTCATTTTGCTGATCGCTTTCAATTTCACCGAATTAAAATAGTGATGCCGCAAGGTCATCTCACGCCAGAAACCATTGTAAAAATTGTGCATCATAACCTTAGAGGCGGGTTTTTTTCATTAGATACGACTCGGTTGCGAAAAGCACTCAAAGCGGAGCCCTGGGTTGCTGAGATTGCGTTTCGTCGCTTATGGCCATCTACTTTAGAAGTGGATGTTCGTGAACAGCAGCCAGTTGCAATTTGGGCAAACAAAAGCTTAATAAATGCGCAGGGCGAGATTTTTAGCCCGCAACGCTCAAGTTTCCCCAAAAATTTAGCAAAGCTTAATGGACCTAATGAATCTGCCAAACAAGTGCTGAAAAAATTTAGCGAATTTCAAGCCTTGTTGAAATCCACAAAAATTATGATTACTGAGTTAAATTTAAGTCCGCGTAATGCTTGGCGCTTGGTTGTGAATAATCAACTCACAGTAATACTTGGGCAAACGGATATTGACAATGTCTTTAAGCGATTTATTACATTATATCCGAAAATTATAATGCATAATAAAGAAGTTGCTTTAAGTGTAGATATGCGTTATCCCAATGGCGCTGCGGTTTTGTGGGGGCAGCAAAAACCAAGCCCTGTTTTAAAAAAATAGCCAATATTCGTTTTTTTATAACGTTTTTTATCCATAAGGTTTAGCAAAAGTACAAAATTAATGTTAATATCACGCCAATTTATAACTATTCCTTGGCGGCCTTCGAGAACCCCGGTTATTTATTAATAGTGTTCTTGATATGTTTGTCATATACTTATGATTTCATTTCTAATTATGATTTAAATGGGTGCCAGAAGGGAGACTGGAAGCGAAATGCCGAAAAAGCAAGACAAAAATTTGATTGTAGCCTTGGATATTGGCACCAGCAAAATTGCTGCACTCGTAGGTGAGGTTAACGATCAGAATCAAATTGAAGTTGTTGGATTTGGCACGCATCCATCACGTGGATTAAGGCGTGGTGTTGTGGTTAATATCGAGGCAACAGTACAATCTATTGCACATGCAGTAGAAGAAGCCGAATTAATGGCAGGCTGTGAAATTCATTCTTGTTACACAGGTATCGCTGGTAGTCATGTAAAAAGCTTAAATTCGCATGGCATTGTCGCTATTCGTGACCGAGAAGTAAATCAAAACGATGTAGATCGAGTGATTGAAGCTGCAAAAGCTGTGGCCATTCCTGCAGACCAACAGATTTTACATATTTTACCGCAAGAGTTTATTATCGATAACCAAGATGGGGTGAGAGAACCCGTAGGTATGTCTGGAGTTCGACTTGAAGCAAAAGTTCATATTGTAACTGGCGCCGTGAGTGCTGCGCAAAACATTACCAAATGTGTACGTCAATGCGGATTACAGGTCGGCGATATTATTTTAGAACAATTGGCTTCCAGTCATTCGGTGTTAACGCCTGATGAGAAAGAGCTAGGCGTTTGCTTGGTTGATATTGGTGGTGGAACAACAGACATCGCAATTTTTACTGAAGATGCAATTCGCCATACTTCAGTTATTCCGATTGCCGGCGATCATGTGACCAACGATATTGCGGTTGCGCTGCGTACTCCAGCACAATATGCCGAAGAAATTAAAATCGATTCTGGAGTAATCCTTCGATCAAACGCGGAAAATAACGACATGATTGAAGTTCCAAGTATTGCACATCGTAATTCACGCGAAGTATCCAAAAAAATCTTATCCTCCGTTATCACCGCACGATATAAAGAGCTGCTACAATTGGTTCATGCCGAAATTCGACGCAGTGGTTTTGAGGATTTAATTTCAGCCGGTGTTGTGATTACCGGTGGTGGGGCAAAAATGCCGGGTTTTATAGAGTTAGCCGAAGACCTTTTAAAAATGCCAGTTCGACTCGGTGTGCCGCAGCATGTTATTGGATTGGTTGATGTTCGCGAAAACCCCAGTTATGCCACAGCTGTAGGATTATTAATCCATGGTCACCAGAGTCAATTAACAGGATTACCAGGCAAGCGCTTTGATTCGGGTCGTCGAAATTTGATGTCTCGAATGCGTGAATGGTTTCAGGGTAATTTTTAAATTAAGCGGTTAGGCGCCTGTGATTGGAAAATTGCGGACGTAAAAATATGAGCCCAATAAAGGATCTGAACAGTTATTCGATTTATAGGAGGAGAGAATTAATGTTTGAGTTAGGTGATAATGTTATTCAAAACGCCAGAATTCTAGTCATGGGAATTGGCGGCGGTGGTGGTAATGCTGTCGAACATATGATGGCAGAAAATATTGAAGGTGTTGATTTTGTCTGTGCTAATACCGATGCTCAAGCGCTAGAGCGTTCCAGCGCGAAAAACTGTATTCAATTAGGCGAAGAAATTACTAAAGGGCTAGGCGCAGGAGCTGACCCTATAGTTGGACGCCAGTCAGCTGAAGAAAACCGAGAGCGTATTAAAGAAGTGCTTATGGGCAGTGATATGGTTTTTTTGACCGCTGGCATGGGTGGCGGTACCGGTACTGGTGCGGCACCGGTTATCTCAGAGATTGCTAAAGAGCTCGGCATTTTAACCGTAGCCATTGTAACAAAGCCGTTTGCTTTTGAAGGTCGAAAGCGTATGGAAATTGCAGAGCAAGGAATTAAAGAGCTAAGCCAGTATGTGGATTCACTGATTACTATTCCTAATAACAAATTATTAAGTGTTTTGGGCAAGAGTATTACGCTTCTAAGTGCATTTAAAGCTGCCAATAATGTTTTATTAGGCGCCGTGCAGGGCATTGCTGATTTAATTACTCGTCCCGGTTTAATTAATGTCGATTTTGCAGATGTCCGCACTGTCATGTCAGAAATGGGAATGGCGATGATGGGTACGGGTGTGAGTAGCGGTGAAAATCGTGCTCGAGAGGCAGCAGAAGTTGCAATAGCGAGTCCATTGCTTGAAGATGTTGATTTTTCTGGTGCGCGTGGTGTGTTGGTTAATATTACTGCTGGTTTAGACATGTCTATTGGTGAATTTGAGGCGGTGGGCGATTCGATAAAATCATTTGCTTCTGAAAATGCAACGGTAGTTATTGGAACTGTAATTGATCCTGAGATGACAGATGAGTTGCGTGTTACCGTGGTGGTAACCGGGCTTGGCGCAGATCAGGTTAGAGCGGCAGAGACAGTTGGTACGCGAACTAATCGCGGTGTGCGCAATGATGGAACAGTAGATTACAATCAGCTCGATAGGCCAACTTTTATGCGCAACCAAGAGCCAAAGAAAGTACATGAAGTGGAAGAGTTCAGGGAAAAGGATATTGATTATCTGGACATCCCCGCATTTTTACGTCGACAAGAGGCATGATTTTTAACATATGCCCGCTGTCATGCTATAATAGAAGATAAGGCTATTTGTTAAGTCCTTGGGATATGGTAGAATGCGCCCCTAAAAGTAACGGAGTGTTAACATATGATCAAACAGAGGACACTCAAGAATGTCGTAAGGGCTACGGGTGTGGGGGTTCATACAGGTGACAAAGTATATTTAACTTTGCGTCCTGCTGCTATAAACACAGGTATAATATTTCGACGTGTTGACTTAGATCCTGTGGTTGAGATACCAGCATCCGCTAATAATATTGGTGATACCAGTTTATGTACTTGTCTTGCAAAAGATGGAGCACATGTTGGTACGGTTGAACATCTCTTGTCAGCCTTAGCCGGTTTTGGAATTGATAACCTCTACGTTGATGTGACCTCGACAGAGTTACCTATTATGGATGGTAGTTCAGCACCATTTGTTTTCTTGATCAAATCTGCAGGGATTTGCGCACAAAATTCATTAAAGAAATTTATCCGTATTAAAAAAACTATAGAAGTAAAAGATGGTGACAAGCGTGTGACCATTAAACCGTTTGATGGTTTTAAAGTTGGCTTTACCATTGAGTTTGATCATCCAGCGTTTACTTCAGGACCACAAGTGGCGTCGCTAGATTTTTCGACGACCTCTTATGAAAAAGAAGTTTCGCGTGCGCGGACCTTTGGTTTTCTGTCGCAATATGAACAAATTCGTAAAATGAATTTAGCATTGGGTGCGAGTTTGGATAATGCCATTGTGGTGGATGATTATAAAATCCTAAACGAAGATGGTTTGCGATATACCGATGAATTTGTAAAACATAAAATCTTAGACGTGATTGGTGATTTATACCTTTTAGGCCACAGTGTGATTGGTGAATTTGAAGGCGTTAAATCTGGTCACTCTCTAAATAGTCAGTTACTGGCTAAATTATTAGAGCGTCAAGATGCATGGGAAATTGTGACTTTTGAAGATCAAGAACAATTACCCATTAGCTTTTTTCCTGCCGTTGGTGCGGATAATTTCGCATAATATATCCATGTTAATATAATTTTAGGCGTGATTAAGGCACTATCTGAAGTGGTTCGGTCCGACCGGGAAGCATCTAGCGAAGCTAGATTCAAAATCAACCGCTTCTATTTTTTGCCAGGCGTAATAAAGCTTCTTTTAATTGTGGATTGGTGACGGAATTTGCAGATGCGTTAATGGTATCGCTGACGGTTGCTGACATCAAAGGCGTACGACATTGCTTAACTTTCTGCGTCTTGGGGGGTGACAGTCGAATTTTGACAAACTCAATTTGCTTAAAATTCGGGCTTGCTTGTAGTGCTTTAGTTATCGTTTGATGTTGATATCTGAGTTGAGTGGCCCAAACTGCATTATCTGTGGAGATCGTTATCACTCGGTTATTTATGTTGGCCACTTGGCAGTGTTCGTGCAAGGGCTGGGGCAGAATCTGTGTTAAGATACGGTTAGCTGACTGAATTAGATCAGTTTTTTTGCAAAGAAGCGTCAAAGTACCGTCTTTTTTTATGACTGTGCTGATACAATTTGGTTCAGATTTTGATGGTTCGCTAGTATGCATTGCTGTCAATTTATGAGAAAATTGCCTTCGGATTTATAAACCAATTTAAATGATAAAAGAATCGCTTATGTTAAACAAGATATTTAAGAAAGTCATTGGCACTCGCAACGAACGCATTTTGCGTGGATATCGCCGAGTAGCCCATAAAATCAACGCATTAGAGCCTGAGTTTGAAAAGTTATCCGATGAAGAGCTTCGTGCCAAGACGGATGAGTTTAAACGCCGCATTCAAGAGACAGGTGAAAGTTTAGACTCAGTTTTGCCGGAAGCATTTGCTGTTGTGCGAGAAGCAAGTAAGCGTACCCTAAAAATGCGTCATTTTGACGTGCAAATGCTGGGCGGCATGGCCTTACATTACGGTAAAATTGCCGAGATGCGTACCGGTGAAGGTAAGACCTTGGTTGCGACTTTGCCAGCCTACTTAAATGCATTAACGGGTAAAAGTGTGCATGTGGTTTCTGTAAATGATTACCTTATAGAGCGCGATGCTAAGTGGATGATGCCAGTATTTGATTTACTCGGAATCACGGTTGGCATTAATCTAACTGGAATGGAGCCGGACGATAAGCAAAAAGCCTATGCGGCTGATGTGACATATGGCACCAATAATGAATTTGGCTTTGATTATTTACGCGATAATATGGTTTATGATTTAGACCAGCGTGTGCAGCGTCCTTTATATTATGCCATTATCGATGAAGTTGATTCGATATTAATTGATGAGGCGCGTACGCCGTTAATTATTTCGGGGCAAGCAGAAGCTTCATCTGATCTTTATATTAAAATTAACAAATTTATGCCCGGCTTAGAGCAACAAGTTATGGAAGAGGGGCAAAAAGAAGACGAAGTCCCAGAAGAAAATCGGCGTGATTATATTCTCGATGAAAAAAATCGCCAAGCTTTTTTAACCGATCGTGGTCATCAAAAAATTGAAAATCTTTTGATGAGCGAAGGCCTGATGCAAGAAGACGATAGCCTCTACGATATTAATAATATTAGCATGATGCATTATGTTAGTGCGGCATTGCGTGCCAATACTTTATTTCAACGTGATGTGCATTATATTGTAAAAGATAATGAAATTTTGATTGTGGATGAGCACACTGGCCGCTTAATGCCGGGACGTCGTTGGTCTGATGGTCTGCATCAAGCGGTAGAAGCTAAAGAAGGTGTGGATATCCAATTGGAAAACCAAACACTTGCTACCATTACCTTTCAGAATTACTTCCGTTTATATGAAAAGCTTTCTGGCATGACCGGTACTGCTGATACCGAAGCCTATGAGATGCAAAAAATCTACGGATT
>CAXMUH010000131.1:0-17765 GCA_964196565.1 uncultured Legionellaceae bacterium
AGCCTCTACAACTGTAAAAAATAAACCGCTGAAGCGTTTAAGTGTGCATTGGCTGCAAGGCTATGCTATGACCCTGTTAAACCCATACACGATCATATTCTGGGCGTCAGTGGGCGCACAAGTTGCTGTGATGGCAGCCCATAGTAGTCAGCTGGCACTTTATTACGTGGCTGCAGGGGTGATTTTGGGAACGGTAAGCTGGGTGCTGGGTTGTAATTTTGTTTTGCATTTTACCCGTCACCGCTTTTCTGCTAGGGTAATGCATTATCTAAATATAGCCGGAGGTATTATCCTCATAGGGTTTGGTTTCTATGGCCTGTGGCGAGTGTTTTGGTGATGATGTTGATGAGTGATTTTTTTGATCGTGATGCGGTTATGGTTGCTAAAGATTTGCTTGGTAAAGTATTGCGCGTTAAGCACAAAAATTTATGGCTCTCGGCAAGCATTATTGAAACTGAGGCCTATTATCTTGTGGATAAAGGATCGCATGCGTCATTGGGATATACTGAAAAACGTAAAGCGCTGTTTATGCCTGCAGGGACGATCTATATGTATTATGCCAGAGGAGCTGATTCGTTGAATATCAGTTGCGAAGGCGAGGGAAATGCCGTATTGATTAAATCGGCTTATCCATATCTATCAGAGGATAACCAGAAAAATAATAACCAGAATAAGCAATTGAAGAAAATGCAAAGCTTAAATCCCTCAAAAAATTCTAATGTGCCTCGTTCATTGGCTAAACTTTGTAACGGGCAAACATTACTATGTAAGAGTTTGGGGCTAAAGGTTACTGATTGGGATCAGGCACAATTTGACCGAAAGCGATTTTTTATTGAGGATATCGGTTATAAGCCAAAAGAGATCATTCAGGCGGCGCGTCTGGGTATTCCCAAAGGTCGAGATGAGGATTTGCCGTACCGATTTATTGATTTTTTTCATGCAGCTAATTGTACTCGCAACCCTTTCTGCAAAAAGCGGAAATAAGTAGTTATACCCTGGATATTAAAATAAAAGAGAGAATAATGTGAGTAATAGTGAACTAAATAAAGACCCTTTAGAACAGTTTAAGCACTGGTATGAAGAGGCGAAAAAAACAAATGAAGCAGATCCAGAAGCGATGGCCTTAGCCACAGCGACTCCGTCCGGTAGACCCTCAGTGCGAGTGGTTTTATATAAAGGCATCAGCCAAGGTGGCTTTATGATTTATACCAACTACGGCAGTCGTAAAGCACAGGAATTAATTGAAAACCCGTATGCGGCATTAATGGTTTATTGGCCTGCGAGCTATCGTCAAATTCGCATCGAAGGTCGGGTTGAAAAAGTCAGCGTGGAAGAAAGTGAGCGCTATTTTCAAACTCGCTCGCGTGATAGTCAGCTGGGAGCTTTGGCTTCACCACAATCTCGAGAGATTCAAGATCGCTCGGAATTATTGGGACGCTTTAATGAATTGGAAATGGAATATGAAGACAAAGAAATTCCATGCCCTGAATTTTGGGGTGGGTTTCGTGTTATTCCCGATGAGATCGAGTTTTGGCAAGGAATGCAGCATCGTTTACATGATCGGTTTTGTTATAGACGTGAAAATAATAATTGGAAGGTTATACGTTTAGCGCCATAGCATACCCGTCATTGCGAGGGACCGCGAGTGGAACGACGCGGGACCGCGGCAATCCAGGAAAAGCGCCTCGTCATCCCAGTGAAAGCTGGGATCTCAGGAATTAGGCGCAGATTTAATGAGATTCCTGCCTACGCAGGAATGACAGAATTATAATACGTTATTATTTTTTGGAGGTTTTATGAGTAAAGTAATTCAACAGTTTATTAATGGTAAATTAGTCGCAGATTTGAAACAAACACATTTTTCAGTTTATAATCCAGCACTTGGTAAAGTCGCAAGAGAGGTTTGTTTTGCATCGAATGCAGAAGTTGACCAAGCGGTCGATGCGGCAAAAACTGCTTTTCAATCTTGGAAAAAAGTTACCCCTCTAAAGCGCGCTCGGGTTATTTTTAAATTTAAATATTTATTAGAACAGCACAGCGAGCGTTTAGCTGAAATTTTAACAGAAGAACATGGCAAAGTGATTGAAGATGCGCGCGGCGAAGTGATGCGCGGCATTGAATTGGTGGAATACATGTGTGGTATTCCGCAATTACTCAGAGGCACGTATTCACAAAATGTAGGTCCTGGTATTGATTGCTATACCATACGTCAACCGTTGGGTGTTTGTGTTGGTATTACCCCGTTTAATTTCCCGGTGATGATTGGCTGCTGGATGTTTGTGTCTGCGATTGCATGTGGTAATAGCTTTGGTTTAAAACCTGCTGAAAAAAACCCATCAGCCAGCATGTTTATGGCGGATTTAATGCAGCAAGCGGGTTTGCCCGATGGCGTTTTAAACGTAGTGCATGGTGATAAAAAGGTGGTGACTCAATTAATTACTCATCCCGATGTGCAATCGGTTGAATGCGTGGGTTCCAGTGTGGTATCTGAGGCGATTTATAAAACCGCGATTGATCATGGTAAGCGCTCACATACGTTTGGTGGCGCTAAAAATCATTGCATTATTATGCCGGATACCGATATTGATGAGGCAGCGACTGCACTTTCAGGTGCGGCATTTGGCGCTGCAGGCGAACGCTGCATGGCATTATCAGTTGCCGTTGTTGTCGGCAATGACACAGCCGATGCTTTGGTCGCAAAAATAAAAGCTCAAATTCCCAATTTAAAAATTGGTTCTGGCATTAATCCTGGGCTTGATCTCGGACCGTTAGTGACGAAAGAACATTGGCAGCGGGTTAAATCCTATATTGATTTGGGAGTAGAGGAGGGGGCGACACTTGTTGCAGACGGTCGCGATTATGTTAATAAAGAAAATCCCGATGGATTTTTTATGGGTGCCAGTTTATTTGATCACGTAACCCCTGCCATGAAAATTTACCAAGATGAAATATTTGGCCCGGTGCTGATTGTGATTAGAGTGAAAACTTTAGATGAAGCCATTGATTTAATTAATAACCACGCATATGGAAATGGTACTGCGATTCTTACCAATAGTGGAGACGCCGCGCATCGTTTTGCAGAAGAAATACAAGTCGGTATGGTTGGTGTCAATGTGCCAATTCCGGTGCCGGTTGCATTTCATACCTTTGGAGGCTGGAAACGATCTGTGTTTGGTGATCTGCATATGCATGGCCCAGAAAGTATTTTCTTTTATACCAAATCAAAATCTGTCACATCGCGTTGGCCCAAACAAAAATCTGCGGGTTCAGGTTTTCATATGCCAAGTAATTAACGGGGAACTTAACATGAGAAATATCGGTTTTATCGGTTTAGGTAACATGGGCCATCCAATGGCATCGAATTTAGTTAAAGCAGATTATAACGTTAAGGTATTTGATCTTAACGAAACTGCGGTTAAACAGATGGTGAGTGAAGGTGCCACTGCTGCACAAAGTATTAAAGACCTATGTGAATATGCAGACGTGGTTTTTACCATGTTACAAACGGGTGATCAGGTTGGGAGTTGTTGTGTAGGTGAGAGGGGTATTTTTTCACATATAAAAAAAGACACTTTATTTATTGATTGTTCGTCGATTGATGTTGAGGCATCAAAAGCTTTACATAAAGAAGCGCAAAAACACAATATTACCATGCTCGACGCACCGGTGTCAGGTGGCGTTGGGGCTGCAACCATAGGCACTTTAACGTTTATGGTGGGTGGTGAGCAGGCCGCATTTAAACGTGCCGAGCCTGTTTTATCTAGCATGGGTAAGAAAATTATTTTTGCAGGACAAGCCGGTAGCGGAGCTGCAGCTAAAATTTGTAATAATATGATTCTAGCAATCAGCATGATTGGTGTGTCTGAGGCTTTTGTCTTAGCCGAGAAGTTAGGCTTAAGTGCTCAGAAACTTTTTGAAATTTGTTCTAGCGCATCCGGTCAATGCTGGTCGTTAACCAGCTATTGTCCATGGCCGGGGGTTATGCCAAACGTGCCGTCGAGCAATGAGTATAAAGCTGGGTTTACCGCAAAAATGATGTTAAAAGATTTAAACTTAAGCCAAGCAGCAGCGCAATTTGGTAATACCACGACACCTTTGGGCAAACATGCGACTGAAATGTACCAAGCGTTTGTGGACGATGGCAACGCTGAAATGGATTTTTCTGGTATTATTCAAGAGCTGCGTAAGTAATCGGAATTTTTATTGCTGACCTAATTGCCGTAACGGTTTGCCGTCAACAATATTTTTCTCGATGGTTTCAAGTGGGACACCTTTCGTCTCAGGTACGAGTTTATAAAAGAGAATAAAACCAACGATCGCAATAATAAGAAAAGCACCAAAGGTCCAGCTACTGCCGGCGCGGTTTAGTAATATAGGAAAGAATAATGCAACCAGTAAATTTGTGCCCCAATTAAATGCGACCGATAGACTCATGCCAACGCCGCGTGCGGCGGTTGGGAAAATTTCTGATGGAATCAGCCAGCAAGCCGGGCCGGTGCCGATGGCTTGACAGGCCACAAATAAAAGAAAGCAGGCCATGATTCCGCTGACAACCGCGGTTGCTGTTAAGCCGTAGCTAAATAATATGGTGACAATCGCTAGACTTAATATAATCCCAGTCATGCCGGTTAGCAGCATTTTTCGCCGTCCGAGTTTATCGAGGTAGCGTATTGCAACCAGAGTGAACACGACATTGATAATACCAATTCCAAGCGTTGCTAAGGTCGAGCTCGTTGCACTGGTAAGGCCCGCTTTTATAAAGATGCTTGGAGCGTAGTAAATAATCGCATTAATGCCAACGGCTTGAGTAAAAATGCTAACGATAATTCCGAGCATAAGTACTTTGAAAAAACCGCTTTTAATGAGATGGGTGAATGAAAAAGATTTTGCATTGATAACATGTTCGATTTGTTGAAGCTCATTTTGGGCAACTTCGTCACCGTGAATATCTTCAAGAACTTTTTTGGCTTTAATATGCCGACCTTTTAATAATAACCAGCGTGGGCTTTCTGGAATAAAGAAAATACAACTAAATAAAACGATTGCAGGTATTGCTCCAGCGCCTAGCATTAGACGCCAGTGCCCACCAAAGGATAAGGCATAACTAACAGCATAAGCTAGAACAATACCGACGGTAATGGCGAGTTGGTTAAGGGTCACCAGGGCGCCACGATTGCTGCTTCTTGAGATTTCTGCAATGTACATTGGCGCGGAAAAAGATCCCAGTCCAACTGAGATACCTAATATAAATCGTGATGCGATTAACAGTTCCAGGTTGCTGGATAGGGCGCTTAGAATAGAGCCTAAGATAAATAAAATGGCGGTAACAAATAATATTTTCTTGCGACCAAATTTATCGCTGAGGCGTCCACAAAGTAGGGCAGCTATCAGTGCGCCTAACGGCACAGCGCTGACAACGACGCCTAGTTCTGCGCCGGTTAAATGGAAGGTTTTTTCAAAGAAGAGCATAGCGCCTGATACGATACTGGCGTCATATCCAAATAAGAGACCTGTGAGCGCTGCGATGATTGCAATAAGATACATACCTTCTCCGACTATCATACTAATGTAAAGTTTTAGCTGCCCCTGGATAAAGGGCGCCATTTGCGGGCAATTTTCCGCGTAAAACGAGCCTGCGGGCGCTCAGGTACTTCGTGTACATTGCGCACCCTCATTCGTTTTACGCGGGAACTTTCCTCGCAACTGACACCCTGTATTTTATATGGGTAAGCAGCTACGTAAAGTTACTAATTATTATTAGATATTATGCAAATAAAGCACGTTTAGCAAGCACAGCGTATGTCTATAAAATAGACAATAATTAAAGTCGAATTAAATCAAAGGGGTGTGGATTATATTAAAAAGCGCAAATAAGTTTTTAGTTAAAGAAAATATTAACAACGGCATGTGATTCTTTACTGGAATACTGACAATGATTGCTGGGTGATGGATTGTAATTTTTTTAAAGTCACTTCATCGCTGTTTAGCGGCGGCAGCCAATAAATGGTGTTTCCAATCGGTCGTAACAGGGCGCCTAATTCAACTGCTTTTTGAAACACTCTAAAGCCGGCGCGTTTATCTTTTGCATCAACAATTAAATCTGCTGCGACCATCGCACCAATATGACGGATATTTTTTAATTTACCGGTATTTTCGCTGATTTCATGCATCATCTTTGCCATGGTTGATTCCATATGATGTACATGTTGATAAATATTTTCTTCAGCTAAAATTTTAATGACTTCAACAGCGATGCTGGCGGCAAGCGCATTGCCACAATACGTGTGTGAATGTAAAAAAGCTTTTCCTGTCGAATAATCATCATAAAATAAATTGTAAATTTCAGTGCTGGTGCAAACAGCACTAAGCGGAAGCCATCCGGATGTCAGGCCTTTTGATAGGCAAATAAAATCAGGTTCGATGCTTGCGTGCTGACACGCAAGCGGTAAACCAGTGCGTCCAAAGCCCGTCATAATCTCATCCGCAATCAAATGCACATTATGTGTTTTGCACCATTTGCTTAAACGCTTTAAAAAATCTTGGCTGTAGATTTTCATGCCGCATGCGCCTTGTAAAATAGGCTCTAAGATAATGGCGGTGGCGCTGTCTTGAATTGGCTCTAATTGAGCTTCAATTGCATTCCAATAACTTTCACAGTTATGCCATAAGCGATCATTTTGATTGCTGACATAAGGAATATTTTTAATAAACGTAGGTTGGAATAATAGGGGTTTATAAGGATCTCGATAAAGTCCTACATCACTGACGCTTAATGCACCTACGGTTTCACCATGATAACCATTTTCTAAAGCGATAAATTTTTGGCGTTGTGATTGCCCTTGTATCTGATGTGCATGCAAACTCATTTTCATCGCAATTTCAACCGCAGATGATCCTTCGCTGGCGTAAAACACTTTATCTAAATGATTGGTTAATTTCGCTAGCAGTCGTGACAATTCTTCAATTACGGAATTGGTGGTGTTTGCTAAAATAACATGTTCAAACGCATCGGCTTGTTTTAGTAATGCGGCTTTTAAACGTGGGTGGCCATGCCCCAATGATTTGCACCACCAGCTGGAAATCGCATCAATAATTGGTTTGTCATTTTCTAAAAATAAATAACTGCCGTGCGCTTTTTTAATTTTTAAAGGTGGAAAGGATTCATAATCTTTCATTTGTGAGCAGGGATGCCAGATATGTTGCCAAGAAGATTGTTCGGTGTGTTTAATTATTGGCATGATGTAAACCGTCTATAAAAAAAATAGTTGACTATTATCCCTGGCAATCTATCATCTAAATTCAGCTGATGCAACAGGAGTAAAAATATGCCCAATATACGTCATAACTGGACACCAGAACAAGCAACGGCTTTGTTTGAGATGCCATTTAATGATCTAATTTTTCAAGCGCAAACGGTTCACCGTGAACACTTTAATCCCGCTGAAGTGCAAATTAGCACCTTGTTGAGTATAAAAACAGGTGCATGCCCCGAAGATTGTTCTTATTGTCCACAAAGCGGCCACTACAAAACTGGCGTAGAAAAAGAACGTTTAATTGAGCTCGAAAATATTATGCAAAATGCAAAAGTGGCCAAAGAAAAGGGCGCGAGTCGATTTTGTATGGGCGCTGCTTGGCGCAGCATTCCAAAACGTGAATTAGGCAATATTGTTGAGATTGTTAAAAAGGTTAAAGCATTAGGCATGGAAACCTGCATGACCTTGGGCATGTTAGATGAAATGCAAGCTAAAGCATTAAAAGAAGCGGGTCTAGATTATTACAATCACAATTTAGATACCTCGCCTGAATATTATAAAGAAATCATTTCCACACGTTGTTACCAGGATCGACTTGACACCTTGCAACATGTGCGTGATGCCGGAATTAAAGTGTGTTGTGGCGGCATTGTCGGTTTAGGTGAATCACGTGCGGATCGCATTGAATTCTTACGTCAATTAGCAACTTTGCCAGCGCATCCGGAAAGTGTGCCCATCAATCGATTGATCGCAGTAAAAGGCACACCATTGCAAGATCAAAAACCAATTGATGATATTGAATTTGTGCGCACCATTGCGGTTGCACGAATTATGATGCCAAAATCAGTGGTGAGATTATCTGCGGGACGTGAGACCATGCTCGACTCGATGCAAGCATTGTGTTTTTTAGCGGGCGCAAACTCTATTTTTTACGGCGAAAAATTATTAACAGCCGCTAATCCAGCAGAAGTACGTGATCGGGAGTTATTTGCAAAACTTGGAATCAAACCCACCGAAATAGCGGAACCACAAACTGCATGAGCATTTTAACTCAATTATCAGATCAACTGCTGCAACATAAAAACAATGCATTGCATCGAAAGCGGCATATTTTAAATTTGAAAAACAGCCTGACGGTTGATGTCAATCAACAAAAGGCGGTGGTTTTTTGCAGCAATGATTATTTAGGAATGGCTGCGCATCCGCAGTTAATTAATGCGATGAAAGAGGGCGTGGATCGCTATGGCGTTGGTGGCGGCTCTTCACAATTGGTGGCTGGTCATTTAGCGGTTCATCATAAGGCGGAAGAAGCATTTGCTGATTTTTTAAAACGTGATCGTGCGTTATTATTCTCAACCGGTTATATGGCGAACCTTGGCGTTATCAGTGCGCTCACCAATAAAAATGACGTTATTATTGCAGATAAATTAGTGCATGCCTCATTAATTGATGCAAGTAAACTTTCAAGTGCAAAACTGATTCGTTACCCACACTGCAATAATTCACAGTTAGAAAAACAATTAATAAAATATAAAGCTCAGCAAAAATTAGTCGTCACCGACAGTGTTTTTAGTATGAGCGGTGATATTGCTGATTTAAATGTGATATCGAAATTGTCACAGCTTCATTATGCCACGTTAATGGTGGATGATGCGCACGGCATTGGCGTGTTGGGTAGCTCTGGTGCGGGAGCTACGGAATTATTTGATTTACCTCAAACGCAATGCCCAGTGCTGGTTTGCCCTTTGGCCAAAGCATTTGGGGTGATGGGTGCCATTGTTGCGGGCTCGGAAGATCTCATCGAGGGGCTGGTGCAATTTGCGCGTTCTTATATCTACACCACAGCAATTCCGCCGGCACTCGCATTTGCCTTGCTGACCAGTTTGCAATTGGTGAGAAATGAAAGCTGGCGACGTGATAAATTAAATTCAAATATTAATTATTTTAAACGTGAGGCGCAATTATTGGGTTTAAATTTAATGCCTTCGGTTACTCCGATTCAAATCATTACTATCGGTGATGCAGAAAAAGCTCAGGCAATTTCAGAATCACTTCTGGAGCATGGCTTTTTATTAAACGCGATGCGACCACCGACCGTGGCTATTGGCTGCTCAAACTTACGCGTCGGTTTATCCTGTTTGCATAGCGAAAAACAAATTTTTGAACTATTAAATCGAATTAAAGAATGTGAGCATGCTTTATCATAAAAAAATAGGCTTGGGGCCTGATTTAGTACTATTGCATGGTTGGGCATTTAATATTAGTGTGTGGGAAGCGTTGTTACCCGAATTAACTCAGCATTATACTGTGCATTTAGTTGATTTGCCTGGGCATGGGCAATCAGCTAATACCATCATGCCTGAAAATATTGATGATTGCATCGATCAACTTATTCAAGTATTACCGGAGGCGGCGCATTATATCGGATGGTCGCTCGGAGGATTGCTGGCACAACAAATAGCGATTCGCTATCCCGATAAAACGATTTCACTGTTATTAATTGCCTCAACCCCAAGGTTTTTAGCAGATGAACAGTGGCCAGGTGTTTCAAAAGATTTTTTTAATTCGTTTTATAAACTGGTGGAAAGTGATGCTAGCAAAGCGCTAAAACAGTTTGCTTTATTATGTTTGAGTGAACGTAAATTGCAAAAACGTTTTTATTCACAAATTATTGAAATGGTAAGTCAAGTCAATCAGGAGAACTTGTTAAACGGGTTAAAATTATTGGCAGAAAATGATTTGCGCACAACGATAAATAAAATTCAGTGCGATAAACTATATTTAGTTTGCGAGAATGACCCATTAACGCCTC
This sequence comes from uncultured Legionellaceae bacterium, assembly GCA_964196565.1. GTDB lineage: Bacteria > Pseudomonadota > Gammaproteobacteria > Coxiellales > Coxiellaceae > 2-12-FULL-42-15. The sequence continues at coordinate 10,066 of CAXMUH010000131.1, forward strand.
CCAATAACTTATTGAATCAAAAGAAAATATCGGCGGTTGGCCACGTGCCAATGATCACCGCGACAAAGGAAATTTTAAAAGCCATGCGAGATTTTTATATGAATACACACCATGCCACTTACAAGCGCAATGTCGCACGCAGTTTTAACCGAGCCACCTCGACTTATGACGATGCAGCTGATTTACAAAAAACAATCGGGCTTGAGTTATTGCGATACTGCGAGCCATACTCCAATCAAGTTAAAAAGTTAATCGATATTGGTGCCGGCACTGGGATGCTAACCCCATTTATTGAGTCACAGTTTGCTAATGCGCATTGTTACTTTATCGATATTGCCGAAATCATGTTAAATCGAGCGCGCACACGCCAAGATAAACCCACGAGTGCATCGATTTGCGCTGACTTTGATTTGCTGCCTTTTAGAGATCAGGTCTTTGATTTTATTTACTCAAATATGTGTTTGCAGTGGAGTCTGGATTTAAATAAAACTAAGCTCGAACTTTTGCGTTGTTTAAAGCCTGGTGGCATTATGGCATTAGCATTTTTAACAGAAGGCACTTTATCGGAACTCAAAAGAAGCTATGAAAATCTGAAAAAGCCCAATCGAGTTAATCCACTTTATAGCGTTAGTGATATTAAAAAAATATTTTCATCGAATGAATTACAGATAATTAATCTGCAACAGAACAGCTATACACAGCACTTTGACTCTCTTGCTGATCTGATTAGTTATTTAAAAAGAACCGGTGCGAATTACAGCGCTTCCAATCAACCAAAATCACCTTATAAAAAGTCACACTATAAAAATCAATTGCATACACCTGCGCCACTTCCAGCAACGTTTAATGTGACATATATTTTGCTGAGGAAAATATAATGTCACGGCGTATATTTATTACAGGTACCGATACCGATATTGGAAAAACCTATGTGTCATGTCAGTTATTAAAAATGCTTACCATCGCGGGGCACTCTACGATTGGGATAAAGCCTGTGGCTTCTGGCGCTATCGAAACGGAACAGGGTTTTCAAAACCAAGATGCACTGGCCTTACAAGCAGCCAGCTCAATTGCGCTTGAATACAATTTAATTAACCCGATTCTTTTTAAAGATCCGATAGCGCCACATATCGCAGCAGAACGTCTACAGCAAACACTAACGGTGGATCAACTGATAAAAGCGTGCGCGCCGGTTTTTAATATTGCACATGACATCACTATAATAGAAGGCGTTGGCGGTTGGAAAGTTCCGCTGAATAAAACCCAAACCATGGCGGATTTTGTAAGAGCGCTTAACCTTGAAGTGATTTTAGTGGTGGGTATGCGCTTAGGATGCCTTAATCATGCGTTATTAACGGTTGAGGCAATAAAGTCTATGGGCGTCAACCTATTGGGTTGGATTGCAAATTATCCACACGCGCAAATGTTAGCGATTGATGAAAATTTACAAAGTTTAGTTGAGCGCATTGACGCACCGCTATTATCAACCATCCCTTATCGTGGCGCGATTTGTGCAACTGGATTTGGTTCTACAGTGTAGGATGGATTAGCTGTCATCCCGTACTTGCACCCAGAGGGCACTTATGCGGGACCCAGGAAATACTTGGGCGCGTAATCCACCACAAAATCATAAATCCTACTATTCACTCAAAATGTATTATAGTTTTAGGTACAAGTACACCATGGAGGGGGTATCCTAAAATGTTTGGTAAGAAAGTCTCTATAGTAATCTGTTTTTTAACACTTTTATTTGCTTCATTTGTTGCAACTGCTGCTAAACCAAAAATTAGCTGGAAGAAGTGGGTTGCGGGAGTTCGCATTGAGGCGCTAGCTCAAGGTATACGTCCTAAGGTTTTTGACAGGGCTTTCAGAAACATTCATGCACCAAGTCGCAGTGTGATGAGCTATGATCGTAATCAGCCTGAGAGGCGCTTGACGTTTCGCAAATATCGCCGCACTCGCGCTGATAAATATCGTATTTCAGTGGGTCGTAGAAAATTCAGGAAGTACCGTCCATTATTGAATGAAATTAGTAGCAAGTATGGTGTAAACTCCTGTTTTATCATGTCGTTTTGGGGATTAGAAACCAGCTACGGCAGCTTTATGGGTAAATTTCCAGTAATTAAATCATTATCAACTTTGGCTTATGACAGTCGTCGATCTAAGTTTTTTCGCAAACAGTTATTATACGCTTTACATATTTTGAATGACGGTCATGTTGATCCGAAGAAATTTAAAGGTGAGTGGGCTGGCGCTTCGGGTCATCCACAATTTTTACCTTCGAGTTGGCATAATTTTGCAGTGGATTATAATGGTGATGGCAAACGTGATATTTGGTCGACTTATTCCGATGTGTTTGCGTCAATCGCTAATTACTTAGTGAAACATGGCTGGAAACATAATCAACCTTGGGCAATCCAGGTGAAGCATGTACAACGTGCCAAAGGTCTGGTTAACAGCAAAAAGAAAATGACTGTTGACCAATGGCGTGCGTTAGGGTTAAAGACTTTATCAGGACAACCTTGGCCCAGGGATGGCAGCCTGCAGGCTGATTTAATCCGACCTGATGGTGGTCCAGATATATTGGTATTTAATAATTTCCGCGTCATTATGAAATGGAATCGCTCAACCTATTACGCAGGTACAGTTGGCTATTTAGCTGAAAAGATCTGTGGTAGACCGTTAACTCACTAACATAACGCGCCGGGTATGTTTTCGCATATACCCAAGCCAGTATAATTTTAGGTGTTTTTCTGGCACCATCTGAAGTAGCCTGGTCGGTGAAACCGGCCAGGAAGCATCCAGCGAAGCTGGATTCATGCTTTAATCCCGGCCAAAAATAAATTTTTGTCCGGGCTACACCTAAAACTAATCCGCGCCGAGTATACCCGATGTGCTATTATAGTTATTATGTCAATAACACCTGTTAAAATTTCTGAAGATTTGTATCAATATTTAATTGACCATTCACTGCGTGAGTCAGCGCTATTAAAACAACTGCGGCAACAGACATTGCAATTACCTAGTGGGCAAATGATGTCTGCGCCCGAACAATCTCAATTTATTGCGCTTTTGGTTAAATTAATGGGTGCAAATAAAATTATAGAAATTGGTACCTTCACGGGCTATGCAACTTTAGCGATGGCTGAGGCATTGGGTGACACTGGAAGAATCATTACCTGTGATGTCAGTACAGAAGCGCCACAGCTGGCGCAGAAATTTTGGCAACAAGCCGACGTTGCTCACAAAATTGATTTGATAATTACTCCTGGCTTAACCTTATTGGATGAGCTGGTTTTACAAGGTGAAAGTGATCAATTTGATTTGGCTTTTATTGATGCCGACAAAAAAAATAATCATGCTTATTATGAAAAATTAATGACTTTAATACGTCCTGGCGGGTTGATGATAATTGATAATGTGCTATGGAAAGGGCGTGTGCTTGATGCATTATCAGGCGTTGATGAAAATGCCAAGGCGATTGATCATTTTAATCAATTATTGATGCAAGATGAAAGAGTCGATATTAGCATCATACCACTGGGTGATGGCTTAACCTTGGCACGCAAACTTTAATTGTAGCCCGGCCAAGCGCATTTGTGTGCTTGGCCGGGAAGTATTATCACGCAAAGCATGATTCCAGCTTTCTGCTAAGGCAGTTGATCAGCGCTGCTCTCGTACTCAGGCTCTTGATCCAGATTCAATAACGGTTCGCCGAGACCATGGCCGTTGACTGCGCTGGTTTTAAAGAAGCCACTTGTATAGGAACTTCCTGTTGAAGCCTGAATAGGTTTAACCTTTGACTGTATAAATAGAGCAAGTTTTACGCGGTCATCAACTGATAGTTGCGTTGTATCAGATTCAGGTATTTGTTTGTATTCTGATCTGGATTTTAACGCCACTTCTTCTCTCATGAGTAGGCTTTGTATATGATCAAATAGTTCAGGCTTGTTAACAATTCTATCGATTTCTGTCGCTATCTGTTTTCTGTCAGAGCAGTACGGAATGCCCAATAAACCAAGAAGCATAGCAAGCACATTTTCCGGTCCAGCTAATTCTAACTCTTCAGGTTGTCTTTGCAGTGAATCCAACATAGCTTGGAAGCTGCCAATGTTTTCGTGTTTGTGGCGAGAGCTTGTTAACACGGCACTGATTTTTCCGCTTACGGTTGGGGACGCAAAAAAATTAAATATAATGCTGATGGCAACCACGGCTCCAGACCATAAAATCTCAGGGTGTTTCATAAAACTAACCAGATCCCACTCATCAACCGCAACATTTTGCAAATCCAAGCTCGCAGCCCATGAGAGGGTGCTCATCAAACCTAACGTTATCATTAGTCCTGCTGCTATTTCGGAATACTGAGCCATGCCGTGTGGTGATATGGTTCGCAATGCTCGATAAAATCGACCATTGCTTGTAACGAGTTGCTGATCAGGTGAAAAAATAGGATCTTTATTTAATTTATAAATAGCATCAATAACGTCCTCGGCTAAATCACAGCAGCCAATGCAAACAACAGCACCGAAATTTAGCATGGAGTGGATTGTAATCGACAAGGCAAAGCTATCATTCTGAAGGCTTTCTCTGAGGTCTTTTAGAGTGACCCAGAAGTAGCCAGCAAGTGTGAGTAAGGTAACAGCAGATAGTGAGATCTTAGCAATTGGAGAAACGATTTTGTAGGCCATGGGTCGTTTTCGAGATTGTCCTAATTCAGGTTGGTTTAAAAAAGTTTTTAACAACTGTGCGGCTGCTTTATTTTTCTCGATGACATCATCATTGTACGCAATTGTTCGATGGTTTTGAGCCATAGAAATCAAAAATTCTGCGTCAGGTCTTAATTGTATCGCTTCCTTTAAATTTTCGAGGCGCAGACTATAATGATCGAGAAAATGACTAACCATTTTAGCTTGATCAGATGGATTGATATTCGAAAATAAAAAGTCATAGATTCTTGTTGTCCCATAATACTGCAAAGTCGTAAAGATAAGGAACTGGATTGGTATCATCAGAAAGTTAAGTGATTCAGGCAAAATGGATTTGTAACCCAGCATTGCTAAAGGCGTAGCAGCGAATGTGGCATTAATTAAAACGGTAAAGAGTTTTTTATAACTCCAGCCATCTGACTGTATGCCGAGTGTTCTTAATATAGGGTTAAAAAGTAAGCGTAGACTTTGCAAAAAAGAAGCAATAAAAAAAGAATTTACTACAAGATTACTACCATAGGTCCCAGTTAAAAATGGCCACATCCACTCTTCACCCCAAGGACCCTCATTAGTTAAATCTAAGACGGGTTGAATAAAAACAACAGCGCCTACTGCGCCTGCAGCAATAGATCCAAAGGTTAACATCCAATCGATAGGGTTGGAAAAGTCAGCCATACTTAAGGTTATATCGCGATAGTGTTGTACCAATTCTTCAGGGTAGTACTTAATTGAGTTTTTTACAATTTGACCAGCTGGAGCATCTTCCATTTTCTCTATGAAGACTGTGTGTGTTGGTAGTTCGGTCTCAGAGGTCTCTTCAAATACGGGGCTAAGTCGTTTAGGTTCTGTGGTTGCTGCAGTGTCTGTTATTTTTCGCATGGTTATTCCCTGTGGTCCACTTTAAAAAAGCAATCTAAATATATAAACTGCTTGTTTTTTATAAGCAAGTGATTTGCGAAAGAAGGCCACAACTCATCATTTGTTAAGGATCGCATCATTACTGCAGGGTTAATCCATATTTTAATAGCTTGCAGCCATATACTTTAATGCATTTATCGGTGTGAATACTGCTGCTTCAATAATTAACCCATTTCAAAAACGGGCCAAAAAATATGACGTCGATTTCTCATCCTTTTGTTGAAAGACTGATCGGCACTGTAAGGCAAGAGTTAATGAAGAGCGTGGGCATGGTGGAATTAATCATATAACTTCAGCAGCAAAAGCAGTAAAAGCAGGTGAGGGCGGTGCTGAGGTGGTTTCACTAGACAATTACCGTTGGAAAAAGCATTGTCGTGGACTATTTCAGTTGTCGATAGCTGTTTAGATAGGAATTTGTGACAGACACGCTAACTTATTGTTATTTAATATAAAAAATTAAACAGCACTGAGTAGCGCACTGCTGCAAAAAATCTGGTTGTGCTAGAATTCGCGGCCCCAAAAGACTTTATCTTTGGGCTCAAAAAATGGTCAATATGTGTTCTTATTGTTGGAAAAGCTATGGGTATAGACCTATATTGAAATAGGATGCATGGAGAAGATCCCTGCAGGCAGTTCTATCTGGAGCTATTGAGCACTATGTAGAACAGCATTCATCGGTGGGGGTGCTAATGCTCAACAAGTTAAAGTTCAGCTTCAACCAACTCAAAAATTCAACAAAAATGTTCATCGGGACATCCATCCCATTGGTGCTGATCGTTATTTTATCTGTGATTAGCTATAACACGGTTCAACAATTAGAAGATAACAGTAAAATGCTCACGCATACCTATCAAGTGATTGGGAATGCTGCAAACATAGAAAAGCTTATTGTAGATATGGAGACCGGTGAAAGGGGGTTTTTAATTACTGGCCAGGATAGTTTCCTCGAACCCTTTAATGAAGGTAAGCGGGCGCTAGCGAGCAAACTGGCTGAAACCAAAACACTCGTGAGCGACAACCCCGCACAGGTTAAACGCCTCAATGAAATGCAGCAGCTAATTAAGCAATGGCTTGACAAAGCGGCAATGATTGAGATTGCTGCACGAAAAAGTATTAAAGTGGGTGCGAAAGATGCTTTATATTTGCAGAATGTCTTAACACAGGGCACAGGGAAAAACATCCTTGATAAACTACGAGCTGTCTTGGATAAACTGGATATTGCATTTAGCAAAGCCAATCACCAGCAGGCTAAAACGTTAGTGGTTAGTGTGGCTAAAGATATGGTCGACCAAGAAACAGGTCAACGTGGATTTTTAATTACAGGCCGTGATGTTTTTTTAGAACCCTACAACAAGGGAAGACAAGCCGCAGTGATTCATATTGAAGCGTTAAATAACATCGTTGATCAAGCATATAATAGAGAAGACATGAAAAGAGATATTAGTCGAGCGCTTGCACTGGCTGCCAAATGGAATAAAGAGATTGCGACACCACAAATTCAGCTTGCCAAAAAGGTCGCTGCTGGTAAGGCTCAACAAAGTGACATAAAACAATTGCTCTTTAAAATGAAGGGCAAAACTCTATTTGATCAAATTCGAAAAATATTGAGCCGTATGAATACTGCCTTTGTAAAAGCTAGTAATAAGCATGGAGAAAATTTGGTTTTAGCCGTGACTAAAAGTCTAGTGGATCAGGAAACAGGATTAAGAGGATTTTTATTGACGGGAAAAAAACATTTTCTAGAACCTTACGAAGATGGAAAACGTGCCCTTCAAAAAAATAGCCGTGCTTTAAATAAGTTAGTCAGCAATACTTATAACATTCGCAAAGTCCGTCGATTAATTTCTGAAATCGCTTTTTTGTCGAAGGAATGGGAAACTAAAGCAGCCATTCCGGAGATTAATGCTCGCCTTGAAATGAATAAAACAAAAGCCACCATGGGTACTGTGATCAAATTGATTGAATCTGGAACTGGAAAAAATATTATCGACACATTGCGCAAAAAAGTATCTGCTTTTACGAGTGTTGAGGACACACTAATTCAGCAGAGAAGTAAAGCGTTAAGCAGAACCACAA
>CAXMUH010000132.1:0-2522 GCA_964196565.1 uncultured Legionellaceae bacterium
CGCTTAAGCTTTAAAGCCATATTGCCACAAGCCACAGAACCTGAAGTCACCAACAACACCTTGATGCCCGCTTTTGCAAGTCGCGCAACATCATCCACCAAGCTTGCCAACCAGGGGGTGTTAAATTGTTGCTGCTTCTCATCAATTAAGAGTCTAGAGCCCACCTTAATGATCAAGCGTTTGCTGGTATTGATTTCCATAAGTCCCTCGTTTATTTATCATAACATCAATAAGTTACAAATTCACTCACTTGATCTGCTTGCAAAGACGTGCTTTGCATGAGAAAATTCTGACCATGTCTTCCAATAGCTTTTACTTTAAATCCACTCTGTCACCAACGCAATACAATATTGCCAAGACGCTAATGGCGCTGGGATTTAGCCAGGCCAAATCTGCTCTGCTTTCGAGTTTTAGTGACCAACATCTCTGCTTAGATGAACTTTATACCCAACAGTTAGAATATAAAGATAAGCTTGCCAATCTCGTTAACCAGCATTGTCCATCGATTATGCCAGCGACTTATCCAATTAATGATACCAATTATCAAGCCGTGCTCAGCCAATTATCCCAACAAGATCCGTCTGCGTGGATATTAAAACCTGCCTTATTAAATAATGGGGTTGGAATTGAAATTTTTAAAACACTAGCTGAAGTGTCTCATCATTTTTCCGGTAGCAAGCGTTATGATGGTAAACATGTATTGCAGCGCTACATTACTCGCCCTCACCTGCTCAACGGACATAAATATACCTTTCGTATGTTTGTGGTTATTTCCAATTTTACCGGTGCGCATCTTTATCCACATGGCTATTTTAATGTCTGCAAAACACCTTATGCACCCAACGATTTTAATGCCTTAACAGCGCATCTCACCAATGAACATTTAAACCCGGATCACATCCCCAATAACTGGCAAATCCCAACCAGTCGCTGTCCGAATTTCGATGTGATCTTTCCCCAAATGCAAGAAATCGTTCGTCAAACGCTTTGTGCATTAAATACCGAAACACCTGAATTATTTAATCCCACAAATAAATCACCCGCATTTTCACTGTTTGGCTATGATTTTATTTTAGATGAAAAGCTAAAATTATGGTTATTAGAAATCAATCATTGCCCTTGCTTTCCGATCGAAGATGAACATATTTTACAAAAACATCTCTACAATGATTTTTGGCAAGCCGTGGTAGATCAATTCGTAATGCCTTTGATGACACAAGAAAAATCAATTCAAACTCGAATATTTCAACCCATTATCCTATTCTAGGCGGCAGTTTCATTCTAAGCTTTTGCATTAATGCTTTTAATTTGTCGGGCCGATCGGTAATAATACCGTCTACACCCCACTGAATTAATCGACGTATCATCTTAGGATCAAAAACTTGTTTTGCGCGCACGGATAAATTCCACACCACCACTTTTAATCCAAGTTGATGTGCTTTTTTTACGTCCGCTTTATTCACTTCTACGTCCTGTGGATCCCAAAATTTACCGCCCAAATGCGCAATCATTTTCACCAATGAACCATTGTAGTTTTTTAATAACGGACCTCCTGTCCACAGCGTATCAAGCTTAGGATTTGAATTAAGCATTTGTTGTTTGCTATCAAATTGAGTGATATAAGCCGTTTTGATTTTAGGATCCAATTTCTGCACCGCATAGAGACACCTAAAATCAAACGCCTGAACTTCTGTAAGCTTTGCAATGTGTTGCTGATGAATGATTTTAACCACAGCTTTTGCTAATTTTTTTGCTGAATAACTCCAACTTGGGTGCAGAGGATTGGTTTTAATTTCAATTTGAAAACCCACACGATTGCCGGCTCTTTGTTTTACATAATGAATGACTTCAGTTAATGTTGGAATTTTACAAAAGTGCTTGGAGACTTGATGTGAAAAAAGTTTTGCGTACATTGTATTTGGTTTTTTACTGCAAACATTATAACGCTGCAGTTGTTTTAAAGTCAGTGATTTAATTAAAATATTTTTGGATTTAATCCAATGACCCTGTGGACCTTTAGTGAAATATGGATTGAGACTAAAATCATGGGTAACCACCACGACCCCATCTTTTGTCATATTGACGTCCATATCAACATAGTCAACACCAATCGCTAACGCTTTTTTATAAGCAACCAAGGTATTTTCAGGTGAAAGGCCTCTACCCCCGCGATGGGCATAAATTTCTAATGCTAAGGCTGTATTAGTCATTAGTATTAAGATAAACAAAATGACTATCCGCATACTAATAATGTTATCACAGTCATAATCAATAACCAAAGTGCTGTGTGTATCACTTATATAAATTTAATAATTGCTGATGATCATATTGCTTTGTGATCAGGGAGTGGCTAGGGTCGACAGTCACCTTCTCTGCAAGGGCTTCACGGCCCAAGAGGATACGAAAGCGCATCGGATCGAAAAGACAGTCTTCGTGGAGTGCGGCTCGATGTACCGCGCACACGGCGCGGAAGCGCTGCGGCCAGTCGGCGAGACGGAATTCGTACAGGGCATTGCCGCCCA
>CAXMUH010000133.1:0-2092 GCA_964196565.1 uncultured Legionellaceae bacterium
ATTGCTGTTTTGTTTGAGTTTTAATTTTTTTGGCTACGACTTTGGGTTGTGAGCTGCACCGTTGGCGTAGCCAATCATCATAACCGCCGACATATTCACCAATTTTACCATTACCCTCTAATACTAAAGTGCTGGTGACAATATTATTTAAAAAAGCACGATCATGGCTGACCAATAATACAGTACCTTTATAATTAGACAATTGTTCTTCGAGTAATTCTAAAGTTTCAATATCTAAATCATTGGTCGGCTCATCCATTACTAATACATTCGATGATTTGGTAAAAAGTTTGGCAAGCAATAAACGATTGCGCTCACCGCCCGATAATACTTTAACTTTAGTGCGCGCGCGTTGTGGTGAAAATAAAAAATTCTGCAGATAAGTGATGACATGAATATCTTTATTATCAACTGTGATCATATCACCGTGATACACGTTTTCCTGAACGGTTTTTTCTTCATCCAGTTGATGGCGGTATTGATCGAAATAAGCGACTGATAGTTTGGTACCATGCTTAACTTCACCCAGAGAAGGTTCGAGTTGTTTCAATAACAGTTTGATTAACGTGGTTTTGCCGGAACCATTAGGACCAATAAGACCAATTTTATCACCACGCGCAATAATGGTAGAGAAATTTTTAATAATAAATGAATCATCATATTGATAGCTTAATTGGTCAGCTTCAAATACAATTTTTCCTGAGTCTTTAAATTCTTGTACAGCAATATTGGCTTTTCCAGGGCGTGTCTTTCGATCTGCACGTAATGCACGCATTTTTTCCAGTGCACGTACGCGGCCTTCGTTTCGAGTGCGTCGTGCTTTAATGCCTTGACGAATCCACACTTCTTCTTGTGCGAGCTTTTTGTCAAAATGTTTTTGTTCAGTCAGTTGCGCATGTAATGCTGCTTCTTTTTGAGTTAAATAAGCTTGATAGTTACCGGGATAGCTGGTTATTTTCCCGGTATCAATTTCAATAAATCGAGAAGCCAGTGCTTGCATAAATGCACGATCATGGCTGACAAATAATAGGGTTTTATTATAACTTGATAGAAATGATTCTAGCCAGGTAATTGCATCAATGTCCAGATGGTTAGTGGGCTCATCCAAGACTAATATATCGGGATCACTCACTAACGCTTTCGCCAGTAATACACGACGCGTCAGGCCGCCAGACAGTGTTGAAACATCCAGGTCTGCTTTTAAACCAACTTGCGATAAAATCTTTTCAACTTTTTGTTGTAGTTTCCACGCATCTTTCAGTTCAATCTCGTGTTGTAATTTTCCAAGTTGGTTTAGCAGTTTGTCGCTATAATCTGTTTGTAATTGTTGATTGACTTGTTCATATTGCCAAAGTAAATCACCTAATTTACCCAGACCGTGCGCCACCACATCATAAACACAGCCGCTGAAATTTCGTGGAATTTCTTGAGAAAGGTAAGCAGTTTGTAAACCCGGTTGACGTTCAATGGTACCAGAATCCGCTTCAAGCTGCTGGGTAATCAATTTTAGCAATGTTGATTTACCCACGCCATTGCGACCAATTAAGCACAGGTGTTCGCCCGCGTTAATTTGCAGATTGGCTTGATCTAATAAAAGATGGCCACCAAAGTTGATTGAAATTTGGCGTAAGTTGATAAGCGACATGGTAACCTATTGATTTTGAGTTAAAATATTTACTGTTACCGCATTTTAAAGGATAACTAAGCGTGTGTAAAGATTATCCTAATTATTGAAATAATTCATCAGCTCGCTTTTTTAAGATCTTACGATTGACTTTGCCCGATGCGGTAAATAACATTTTGTCGAGAAATACGATATGTCGCGGAACTTTGTAATCTGCAAGGTGTTCTCTGGTATGGGTTAATAACGCTTCTTTAGTTACTTGGTGCTTTTTATCAAGACTGATAAATGCCACGACGATATCACCCGAGATGGATTTGTCATAAGCGCCAACGACGCATACCTGCAGCACACCTTCATGGGCGTGTAAAACGTTTTCGACCTCTAAAGGAGATACATTTTCATTGCCACCTTTAATCACGTTTTTTAACCGGTCAACAAACCAAAGAGTACCATCTTCGTCGCGACGTC
>CAXMUH010000134.1:0-6259 GCA_964196565.1 uncultured Legionellaceae bacterium
CTTATTTCTTGAATCACGCTGCACGCGATATTCCTGGCCGCGCGATCTTCGATCACTTGTCCAGGCTACGAGTGCCATAAATAAAACCCGCGATTCTAAATGTGAAGACTATATGCTCGTCTTTGCGACCACGAGCTCTGCGAAGTGGGAAGCAATTGTAAGTCTCATATTTGATCCACAGACTCGTCTTTGCGACCACGAGTTTTTATTTCCCCGGCCGCGCAATCAAAGATTGCTTGTCCGGGCTACTAAATACATTTGGTAAAACAGAAACCGCCTCGGATGAGGCGGTTTTTTAGAAGTTGAACTATTTTTAAGGATAAATTCTAGTACCAAGACCAAGGGTTAAGTTTCCTGCCACTAGAGCACCACCAGTAGTACCATTAGTATTAAGTGAGGCAATACCTGCACCAGTTAGCGCTACTGGACGATCAGTTAATATAGTAACCATCCCACCAGCAATAACTGTTACAATCGCGCTGCCAAATGCAAAACCAGTGAAGCTATTACCAATTATACCATTGATAGTAGTAGCTTGTGCTCTTACAGTGTTAGTCATAAACAAGCCTGTACGAGTACCAGCGGCGATTGTATTATTTAGAAAGCCACCGGCAATAGAGATAACCATATCACTTACCCCAATACCCGTATTCACTAGCACAGCCTGGCCAGCTGAGGTACCAGTTTTAGTAACGGTATTATTGCGAAAAGCTCCGTCAATAACTATACTTTTTGGGAAACCTCCTGCTACCAGATTTATATCCACTACCCCACCTGCGATAGTATTACCCGCACCAGTAAAGCTATTATTACTAATATCACCCTGGACATAAACATTATTTAGTAATGCCATTGCAATACTTGCATCCGCAGCTCCAGCAGCAGTGTTAATAATTGTATTACCAGTAATGTTGGTAAAAGTTACCGTGCCAACATTAGAAAAACCAGCTATAAAGGTTGCATCGCCGATAGTGGGCCCAGCATTTTGAAGAAAGTTATTGGTAACAGTCGCGATTAGATGTCCATTTAGACTGTTCCCTATGTTTAGAATTTCTGCAGCTGACGTAGTAGTAAACCTATTTCTATCTACCAAGGCAACCGTGTTAGATCCAGGTCCACCACCTCGCATAAAAACGGCGGGATTATTACCTGGGATTACACCGCTCGTAACGTTATTTTGAAGAACCAGATTGTTAGTACCTGCCACCAACCCAACAAGAGGGAGGAATCTGAAAAATTGAGCATCACCGGTTTCAGTATTGTTGCGAATAATAATGTTGCCATAAGCTGTTACGCCACCACCTATTTCGATTGCGCTCTCAGCTACTGCTGCACCTACATTATTAAACGCCATATTTTCAACAGTTAAATTTGGAGCGGTATTAACAAAACTCACGAGATCAAAGCCAGCGGCACCTCGGGTAATTAGGCCATTTTGGCCAACTTGTACCATAAAGTCTTGACCTTCACGGGTAAAGCTAAATACACCACCCTCTAAGACTTGGTTACCTTGCATGGTTTTGACGCCTGTCACTGTGGCATTGCCACGCACACCAATGATGTTGTTTCTAGCATTGGCGACAATTGCATCAAAAGCTCCATTAGTTATACCAGTATTAACTAACGCCACTTGCGTTTGCTGACCATCAAATTCATTGCGGAGAATTCTCGCAGGCTCAGTTGCTGCTGCATTGCTACCATTGCCATCCGAGCTCATTTCTACGTTTAAGTCACGACGGATAAAGCTGGTCATGCGACGTTCTAAACCAACATCGGGCGGACGTTTGCCAAGAGTAATATCAAAGCGCGCGCCTGCATACCAGATGGAGCCTGATAATGCATCATCACGCCAGTTAGCAATTAGGGAAATTTTGTCAAATATGCTAAATATGCGACGGTGTGCCTCTGTGATGTCATATTGCAAACGAAGATTTGGTCCAACAGCAGTTTTAACACGATCTGCAGCAAACACATACATGCCCGCATACGCTCTAACATTACGCCAAAAGGTATAGCCAAATTCAGCGTCCCAACCGCCCATGGATCTTTCAATACCACGGGCATAACATATACGACTGTTACCTGAACATAAAAAGGCGGTATTAAATGCAGAGACAAACGCCTCTCTGCTCCCGGTTGGAATATAACCATTAGTGTCGAAATACCATTTATTACTTTGAAAATCAGCACCGACTGTAATTTGGCTAAATTTATTCCCAAATCGAGTTTTTCTATCGTCGTAAAACCCATAAACTGTCCACAAATAATTACCGCTGTCGGTGATTTCACGAAGACCTATGCCCGCATTGTATTCCCAAGCGTTTTTCTCCCGCTCATAATAACGACCATCAGCGAAAACAATCGCTTTTGTGCTTATGGTATAAGGGAGAAATAAATCATACAGTCCAAATGAATTTGAGCGTGATTGATAAAAAGGTCCGAGCGAAGCGCGTGGTCGGTATGTGGTTTTTTCAAACGTCACTTGGACTGATTTTAAATCACCTTTTGCTGGCGCAAGATCAACAACGTTTTCTAATTTTTCATGCTTATTATTATCAGAGTATGTGGCAAACGGTTTATTATTGTAGGCCATAATAGCTAACGTAGACTCGGCGCTAGCAGGACTGAATAACGGATATGAAAACAAAAATAAGCTACACAATGCTGATGCGCTTATTAAAGTCAGCCCTTTTCTTTCCATGAAACAACTCCTTGTAAATTCAAATACCTATTGAGTAACCGTAATGGGTACAGTAATTGTTACATCTGCTCCAACCAACCCATTAGCCGCTGCTATTTGATCTTCGGGTGTTGCACCAGCTGCCGGCACACCGAGATTTAAAGAAACATTTAAAGATCCATCATTATTGATACTAACTGCGGCGCCAACACCAAACGATGTAAAAGTATTACTATTAAACCCATCAATCGCTACAAGATCGAACGTCCCGCCACCAGCATTGGAATCAATCTTTATCCCAGTCCCAATACCTGAGGTTAAGGTATTATTGGTAAACCCTCCAGCTAAAACTATTGAGATGTCGGCGGCAGGGTTACCGTTAGAACTTAAATGCACGGCCGGTGCAGCTGCCAAAGCAGTTGTATTTGTAAAAGTATTATTGGTAATAGACGCCGAAAATAGCGTTGACCAAGGCACATTAAAAGCAAGGCTCTGTACGACAAAAGCACCTGTAGTAGCAATCGCTGCTGCAGTAATGCTATTATTGGTAATTGATCCTGTAACCTTATTCGCAAACTGGATCAGCATTCCGGTATCACCCGTACTGGTAATGGTATTGCCTGAGAACGCGCGCAGCGCAATACTACCACCAACACCCCCACCTAATATCTGAACAGCTGAATTCCCCGTAGCAATATTGGCTGCTGTAGTAATAATATTATTTCTGATCCAGGCATTGTTTAGCGAACCTTCATTAGCGGCGCCACTGGAAATAACCGCCAGTCCAGTGACATCGACTGTTGTGGTGATAACATTGTTGTCAAGAATCGTGTTAATTGTAGATGGGGCGTTGGCTCCATTGATGCGAATAATTGGGGACGCCCCCGTAACACCTGCACCGATAAGGCGATTATTCTGCACAATAACAGTTACTGTGCCTGCAGCTGCAACAGGGTTTACACTTAAAAAATTACCCAAGGAGTTTTGCGTGTTGTTACGAACGATAATGGTGGTATTCGCAGCACCGAATGAAACAATAGTATAAGTTCCCGCTGTAGCGCCAGCATTATTAAATGCCATGTTCTCAACGGTTGGATTCGCACCATCCAGTCTTACTAATGAAATAAGCGGTGCACCTCTAGAAATTAAGCCATTTTGGCCCACTTGTACTGCGAATGGTTGACCTTCACGCATAAAGCTGAAAACACCGCCTTCTAGAACTTGATTAGCTTGCATGGCCTTATCTGTTGTTATAATTTGTCCACCACGCACACCAACGATGTTGTTTCTTGCATTGGTTATGACAGCATTAAAATCAGCATCTGTTGTGCCAGCATTAACTAACGCCACTTGCGTTTGCTGACCATCAAAGTCATTAGTGAGAATCCTGGTTGGCTCGGTCAAGTTGGCGGTATCTCCTGACCCATCCGAGCTCATTTCTACGTTTAAGTCACGACGAATAAAGCTGGTCATGCGACGTTCTAAACCAACATTGGGCGGAAGTTTGCCCAGTGTAATATCAAAACGCGCACCAGCATACCAGTTTGAACCAGCTAATTTATCATAACGATAATTAGCTATAAGCGCGATTTTGTCGAAGAATACTCTTAAGTTTGGATTGAGACGCCTAATGTCATATTGTAGCCGAAAATTTGGTCCTACCGCAGTTTTAACACGATTTGCAGCAAACACATACATGCCCGCATACGCTCTAAAATTACGCCACAAGGTGTAGCCAAATTCAGCGTCCCAGCCGCCCATGGATTTTTCTTCACCGCGGGCATAACATATACGGGTATTATTCGTACATAAATAGGCGGTGTTAAATTGCGGCACAAATGCTTTGCGCCTTCCCACTGGAAAATAGCCGTTGGTGTTGAAATACCATCTTTTACTTTGAAAATCCGCCCCAACAGTAATTTGACTAAAGTTATTCGCAAAACGAGTTCTACGATCATCATAAAAACCATACAAGGACCATAAATACTCACCATTTGGAGTAATATTACGAACACCTAAGCCTGCATTGTATTCCCAGGTGCTATTACTGCGCTGATAATAACGCCCATCGACAAACATAATAGTATGGGAGTCCAAGGTATATGGCACAAATAAATCATATAAACCAAAAGCGTCAACATCAGTTTGATAAAATGGGCCAAGCGATGCGCGTGGTCGGTATATGGTTTTTCCAACAATCATTTGAGCTGATTTCAGATCACCTTGCGCTGGCGCAAGATCAACAACGTTTTTTAATTTTTTGGTTTTAAAATGAGACTCAGGGGCAAAATGGTCGTTATTGCCTACAATCATCGATAATAAAGATGGGGTATTAGCACAACTGGACAATGGATATGAAATCAAAGATAAGGTACATAATGCTGAGGCGCTTAATAAAGCTAGCCCTTTTCCTTCCATGAAACAACTCCTTGTAAGTCCATCCTTAGGACTAGATTAAATAATAAATCAAGCAATTGCAAGCATTTTATGGTGTGAGTGTTATTAGTAAATGACTTTAGAAGATTTGTTATCGGCTACGCACAACATAATCGTCTTAGATGGTCGTTATTATCAGCACCTTTATATACAACGCAGGTTTAATGTTCGTAATATCACCGCAAATGGCAGATATTTGTGGTCTTTGTATTGTTTTTATGATGAACGTAAAACTCGTGTTGCGAATAATTTTGGCCAAGTTACTTTGGGCGGAGAATTGCAAACGAAAAAAATGGTATTTCAACATCAACGGGTATATTCCAGTAGAGTGGCTTTATATTTACAGTAAATTAAATGGATTGAATTGGAATACCCGTATTGTGGGTTGTTGTGAATTTATGTAGTTTGTTATGTACGAGCACCCCAAGAGTGGCTACGCCACTCACCATAGGCTATAAGGATAGTTTGTGGGCACTCAGGAGTTTACTTTTCAATGTAATCTGGTAAAGTGCAGCACTTAGTGCTACACTTAGTGTGAAGGATGATATGCGGATTTTCAAGACAAAATGGTTCGCTAAATGGGCTAAAAAAGAGCGGCTTAGCGATGCTGCTTTGTTCAATGCAATCAGTGAGATGCAGCAAGGCTTGATTGAAGCCAAGCTGAGTGATTTTGTTTATAAGAAGCGAGTAGCGCTGCCTGGCCGCGGTAAAAGAGGAAGCACGCGAACAATATTGGCGCTTAAATCAGGAGATAAAGCTTTTTTTATATTCGGGTTTTCAAAAAATGAAATGGCTAATATTAATGACTCTGAGCTTCGCCAGTTAAAACTATTAGCTTCAAAATTTCTAAACTATAATACTGCGGAGCTACGAATTGCGCTGAAAGAAAAAGAACTTGTCGAGGTGAGTTATCATGAATAAAAAAAGTCTATCTGAAGTATTGCAAGAAACAGCAGAAGGTTTGCACCGCGCAGGCTTGATGAACGATGAAACGATGCGAGAATTTGATATTCTATCTTTACCTAAGGTGAAAACATACACCCCTGCACAAATCAAACGCTTGCGAAAACGTAATAAAGCGAGTCAAGCGGTATTTGCTGCTTACCTTAATACAACTGTCTCCACAATCCAAAAATGGGAACA
>CAXMUH010000135.1:0-1978 GCA_964196565.1 uncultured Legionellaceae bacterium
ATCACGATTGGATAAAGTCAGCTCAATATTCCATTGTTGATCACCCAATTGCAGCGATGTTTGAATCACGTATCGAAGCTCTTTATGGCCACTGCTGCTCATCACATCGCGTTGATCAGTCATTTTGGCCTCACAGCTTACAATCAGCTCGTCATTGCCCTGCAGGGGGTGTAACTTGAAATTAAGCCATTGTGAGTCGTCCCGATCGAATGGCGTGATATCAAAGGCATGAATCGCTGAAGTTCGTGCACCCGTGTCTATTTTCGCCTTAATCGCAGGTATCGCCAGATCTGGCAAAGCGCACCATTCGCGCCACCCCACGACCGTTGGCTTGTGTGAACTAT
The DNA here is from genome assembly GCA_964196565.1 of uncultured Legionellaceae bacterium. GTDB lineage: Bacteria > Pseudomonadota > Gammaproteobacteria > Coxiellales > Coxiellaceae > 2-12-FULL-42-15. Next base: position 345 of record CAXMUH010000135.1, read on the forward strand.
CTTGGCCATTCTTATTAATGCTCATACGATTAAAGATAGCCGTATGGCCAAGTGAATGCAATCAGCTGCTGAGATAGTCGACAAATGGAAGAAATATGGGTATGAATGGCGATTATTCTGCAGAGTATTGGGAAAATGGTCAAAAATCTTCTATATCTAAGAGTAAGCGCCAAGGATAGGTGGAGTAGTCAATTTGATCAAAAAAGGGGTTAGGTATGTTAAGGGCAGCACTACTCGTTTTGCTAATGATGATCACCTCACCATTGGCTTTAGCTAATCCAAATGTCAAAAGCGAATATTATGGTGCGGGCCTATGCAGCAATCCAAACTTTAAATGCATTAAAGTACCAAGCGGCAGATCTTGGAAATCTCTATTTCCAAATGAAAGAGAACGTGATTTAGTACAACGCTTAAATCGAACCGATACTTATTTAAATAGCGGGCGCATTTTAGCTATTCCAAAAAATTTCAAACAGACAACATTACTTGACCTATCGCCCTTTCCATTACGAATTAAAAGCCCTGAGGAAAAAATCATTATTGTCGATCAAAACCGTCTTGCATGGGGCGCGTACCTTGCCAACGGCAAATTAGTACGATGGGGGCCCATATCATCAGGTAAAGATTTCTGCCCAGATATTAGAAGTTCGTGTCGTACCGTCACTGGCATTTTCTATGTGTTTGTTAGAAAAGGGCCTGGCTGTAAATCAAATATATTCCCAGTAGGTCGAGGCGGGTCACGAATGCCATATTGCATGTTCTTTTTTAAAGGCTATGCCTTACATGGATCAAATGAAGTTATGGGTTATCGTGGCAGTCATGGCTGTGTGCGTTTATTTCAGAGAGACGCAAAATGGCTTAATAAAAACTTTGTGCAAGCAGCAACAAAAGAAGGTCATTTAGGCACCAAAGTTATTGTGCAAAAACTGTTAGATGACAAATAAATGGAGAAAATGATGAATCTGAAATGGAAATTAACATTCATCATAATGTTAACTGGGTGTTTGTTAGCACCCACGCAACTGTTAGCAAAATCAGCAAAAGAGAAAAAACCACGATTTCCGATGGGTTGCTTTCCTGTAGGTTATAAATTTAAATATCATACCTTAACAGTAACACCAACTGCGAAATATCACCCACAAACAATTTTTTTAGTACACAATTTGGCAGGCTTTCCCGTTCATATACGTCAAATACATACTGGCGATAAACCTTACGTGATTCATATCAACACCACAATTAAACCACGATTTTGGTCAGTCCTCGCAACAGATGAAAAGAAACTTAAATTTATCTGTACGGCAAACAAAAAAGGAATAAAGCTCGAGCAGATCATCGATTGTGGCAAGGTTCTTGAATTATGTGAATTTCCACATACTCGATTTGGTGACAACCATCGCGGTAATTATTGGATTCATCAAAGAAGCACGGGTAATAGTGCAAAACGAGCAACCAAATATCATGGTGTACTACTTATCGATCCAAAGAAAACTAAAAGAGATAAAATGCAAGGAAGTGAAACATGAAACGCTTAGCAACTTTCACTCTAACATTAATGTTTTCAGGCATGACGTTTGCCTCAACAAGCAGCGCATTTCATAATTACCATAGCGGTCATTATACATCGGCTAAGA
>CAXMUH010000136.1:0-1687 GCA_964196565.1 uncultured Legionellaceae bacterium
ATGACATGATCATGATGGATCCTCGCGGAGCGGGCCGTTCTCAACCTCAATTAAATTGTTTGGGGTTAGACCCAAACCAACCCCCAGACAAGGCCATAAAAAAAGCGCAGGCTTGTAAAACGACTTTAGCAAACCAAGGCATTAAGAATTTATCGCTTTTTAATTCACAACAAAGCGCACAAGATATTCTAACCTTAGTCAAAGCACTCAACCTAAACTCTTGGGATGTACTTGCCACCTCCTATGGTGCTCGCGTAGCCATGGAACTCTTAACATATCAGCCAAAAGGATTGCGTGCCATTATTCTTAATTCACCGGAAACTGGAAACGATAACCGCTTTAGCGCGGAGAAAGTAGAAAATATTCGCCGTGTGTTCACACTCTTTTTTAAAACACACCCGGCCGTTGAAAAAAAATATCTCACGTTAATTGCCCATCTAAAATCAAACCCTACCGTGTCAAACAAATTAAAAGAAAACATTATCGCTATTTTTACCAATACAAGTGATATTGACAATCTCCCACAATATATTAATCAATCTCACACATCGGCATCAAAAAATAAATTAACCCTTAAAAAGTTAGATGCGATTTTTAAAACGTCGCCCAAGAAAGCTAATCCAAATATTCCCTATGGGTTGGTCACAAGCGTTATTTGCAGGGAAGATTATAATACGGCCAATGTTAATAAATACCTCACGGCAGTTAAAAACAACAGCGCCTACTATTCGACAAGAGAGTATCGTTTCTACCAAGCAGTTTGCCCAATTTGGAAGGTGGGAACTCCATCACGCTCATTTAACCCAAGCTTATCCGAGAATAACACCCCAGCCTTAATATTAACTGGAAACTATGACGCAGCGCTTGCCCCTGCTTGGGCCAAACAAATTCATAGAGAAATGCCAAAAAGTTATTTTTATGAATTTAGCGGGGTAGGGCATAGCGTACTCTATACTAGCGCTTGTGCTATTAAGATGGCTGTCACCTTTCTGAATAACCCCAACATTCCACCGGTTTTGCCCTGTTATAGAAATTAAAATCAGTAGGCTGGGCGGTTTCGTAAAAACTCAGCCGATTACTTGTAACAGATTGATTTAAAACGATAATCCCAGCAAGATTAAATTGACATGCCTGATCATATAATGTACAATTGCGTCATGAAAAATCAACTTGAGTCATTTGTCCATCAGAACCGCAGTATGCTGAACCAGATGCCTGGGCTTATCGGTCTGTATACTACAAGCGGTAAGCTTGCCTTTTGCAATCAGGATTATGCTACTGTTGTGGGATACACTAATGAAGATCAAGCCTTTGGTAAAAGTTATTCTGAGATACCTAGCCCTGCTGCAGAACTTGCGCAAACCTTTATTGCGCGTGACAATAAAGTCTTCCTTCAAAAAAAAGAAATAGCTTATCTTACTTACTGCAAAAGTCAGCAAGGTGAATGGTCACTTTATCTAGGCAATAAAAGACCCATTTATGATGAAGAGCAAAATGTTATTGGTCTTTTTTCCCAGAAACATGATATAACAAATAAACAGCTAGTAAATCTTAGTCGCTTTTTAGTTGTTAGTGAAAAACAAAAACCCGTTCGGGCGCAATTCAGCTGTATTATAGTGGATAATTTGTTAAATGATGAAATAGCTTTATCGAAACGGCAACTAGAATGCCTTTATTATTTGTTGCG
>CAXMUH010000137.1:0-4256 GCA_964196565.1 uncultured Legionellaceae bacterium
CGTATATACTTTACAGCTTATCTATACTATCATCCGTCCAATATAAAATGATGAAATGTATTAGGTGAGTGAGCTAAGTGACTAAGTTTTGGAGCATGTTTTTTATCTTGTCTTTGATGGCCATTGGCCAGGTTGGTCTAGACCTGTATGCGCCCTCAATGCCAGCTATGTCGCATTCACTTGGAGTTTCTGGCGGTTCTGTACAGCTTAGCATGACACTTTATCTGTTAGCTGGTTGTTTGTCGCCTTTGTTTTTTGGTCCTCTCTCAGATTGTTATGGTCGCAAGCCAACTCTTTTATTTGGGGTTAGTTTATTCTGTTTGGCAAGCGTTTTGGTTGTATTCTCAGATAGCATTACTTTGTTGCTAATTGGCCGTATTTTTCAAGGATTAGGAATCGGCTTGAGTACTGGCTTATCGCGCGCAATTGCGCGGGACCTGTATAGCAAAGATAAAGGCTTAGCTAAAATCTCTTCTTATCAAAGCATGGCCTGGACCACTGCAACTTTGGCGTCACCGTTAATTGGTGGCTATATTCAGCAATATTTAGGTTGGCGGATGAATTTTATCACCATGCTTGGCTTCGGAATTCTTATGCTGTTATTGATTGTGTTGAAATTTAAAGAAACGCATAGCAAAGAACTGCGACATAAATTTGCTATGAAAACCATCCTTAATAATTATAAGACGATACTCAGCAATAAAACTTATATTGGCTCTGCGCTAGCAATGATTATAACCTTTAGTACGGCTTTGGCAATTATCCAGCTCGGCCCATTTTTGTTTCAAAATCTTTTGCATATATCAGCTTCTAATTATGGTTGGTTGCCATTTGTGCTGGGTATTATCGGTATTATTGGCGCTTCGCTTAATATAAGATTTATTCGATTTATGAAAATTAATCATATTATCCTTTTTGCGTTGGTTTTTATTATCATTGCTTATACTGCTGGGTTTACATTAGTAGAGTTCGGGCTCTTTAGTCTGGTGGCGGTATTGATTCCGTTGTTGTTTGCAAGGGTTTTCTCGAGCATGGTATATGCTAATTCAATGACAAATGCCATGAACTCATTTTCGAATATGTCTGGAACTGCAGGCTCGATACTGGCATCGCTAATATTATTAGGTGGCAGCTTTTCCAGTTTTACTTTATCACGCTTGCCCCAACATTCATCGCTGACTTTGTTTACGAGCTTGGTGGTGTTTGCTCTGATTGGATTAATCGCATTTCTTTTTCTTGTGTATCGGGCCAAGTCTCATCAAGCAAAGCCACAGAGTGCTTGACCACATTAATCTATAATGTTTTTTTGATGCGCAAAGCTCGCGAAGGTAATTATAGGCGCAAAGGTTTTTAAAGAATTTTAGGTGCATCATAAATTCAAAAGTGCGATATTGAGCTCTCAGCGGCATAAAGCAAAATAAATTTATTGGCGGATCCCCGAGACCCTATTCCCCTTTGCGTCTAATATAAAGCTTCGCGAGCTTTGCGCATCAAGAAAATACTGGCGTTGATTTATTTATCAAGCGTTTTAATTTTTTTTTCCAATTTTTCTATCGTGTCTAATAAATCAAGTGCCAAAGCAATCCCAGGATAATTGACTTCTAAATCTTGATAAAAACTCACGGCTCGTTTGGCTCGAGCTAAAGAATTTGCGTCAAAACGCCAGTTTTCTGGTTTCCCCCCTTTCGGAGTGATTAATTCATATTCGACCATTTCGATAATTGTGTTCTCGTCGATTTGAATAGTATGACAGATTTCTTTAAGTGTGAGTTCGATATTTTCATCCATGATAATTGCAGATATTATTTTTGTCGCCATAATTATCTTCCTTCCATTAAATCTTTTCTAGGGTCAAAGTCCATTTGTTCTTTCATTTGTTGATATAATTCCTTTTGTTTATCGTTATTGGGTTCGGGAGTGTAAATATTTAATAAGAGATATTGATCACCTGCTGTTTTGCCGGCTAAACCGCGGCCTTTTAATCGCATTTTTTTACCGGTTTGTGAGCCTGCTGGAATAGTGACTTTGATTTTGCCACCCAATGTGGGTGTCTCAACCGTTGCACCAAGAGCTGCTTCCCAAGGGGTTATCGGTAATTTTAAATGAATGTCACGACCTTCAACACTATAAAGCGGGTGGGGCAGTAATTCGACTTCTAAATATAAATCACCATTGGGCCCACCGCCGATTCCGGCACTGCCTTGTCCTGCGAGACGGATATGCTGGCCTTGGGTGACACCGGCTGGAATTTTTACGTTTAACGATTTGGTTTTATAACTCACTTGGCCGGTTTGTGGATTCATTGCTGGTTCGCGCATGCCGAGGCTGCGGGTAGTGCCGCTGTAAGCTTCCTCTAGGCTTATGGCTATTTTACTGTGCTGATCTTGGCCCTTTTGCTTGAATGAGCGGCCGCGGCCTCTTTGACCGGCATGAAACCCGCCGCCGCCAAAGATGGATTCAAAGAAGTCGCTATACTGCCCAGCATCCGCATGTTGTTGTTGCTCTCGCTGATAAGTATGCGAGCCTGGGGGTGGCTCAAAGCCTTGGCCTTGCTTCCACTGACTGCCAAATTGATCGTAGGCCTTACGTTTTTCGGCGTCTTTGAGGACCTCGTAAGCCTCTTTCACTTGCTTAAATTTCTCTTCGGCATTGGCTTCTTTGCTGACATCAGGGTGGTATTTGCGCGCCATGCGGCGATATTGTTTCTTAATTTGATCAGAAGTTGCGCTGCGATCAACACCTAGGGTTTGATAATAGTCTTGAAATTCCATAAGTTGTCCTAGCGGGTAAATTAGCATTCCATTATAAGGATCTTGATCTGTCTTGACAATGCGGCATATCTGCTCATTTTATGAGCAGAAATGTGTCAATGTTATTACTGGTCAACTATTGACTTATGTTGGGACAGATCCATATAATGCAGCTCTATTTTTTTGAATGATTAATTAGTTTGTATTTTACTCAACTTTATTTGACCCAATTGGTGTTTATATGAAAAAAAGCTCTATTATTTTAACTGTTCTAGCCGTTGTCATTGTTGCAGTAGCGTTTGTCGTTCCCGCGATCAATGGAGAATTTATTAAACGCAATTTTAAAATTGATTTAATTGCAGTTAAAAAGAATGTAGCATTGAAGTCTGGTATCAGAATTCAACTTAATCAAATCAGTTTTAAACGTCACTGGTTTTCATCCGATGCGGTGGTTCAAGTTAATTATTTTAATGGTCATGACTTAACCCCAGTTATAAAACCCATTCATTTGCATGTGAGCAATTATCCTTTTGGTTATGTAAATAGTGGTTTGCATTTTGGAACCGTTATCCATGGTGCTATTAATTCAACAAATAATAAATACCATGCTAAATTTGCTGCTATTGCTGGACTGGGCACCATTAAAGTGGCAAAGATTGTTGTTGCCCCAATTTCATCGGGGCTCGATGCAGATCAACAAATTAAATCAGATAATATTGTGATTACGATGGCGTCTTCTCACACTGAGGAGGGCAAGCTTGCAATCGATATTTTGAATCCAAGGCTTATCGATAAAAATAAAGGTGATGTTGGTTTTAAACAGATTCGATTAAATTTAACCACAAAAAACACTATGCAAAAAAATGAAAAATCATCGATCGCCATTAATTTTGACCAAGCTTATGCTTTTACAAAAAAAGACAGCAAGTCTCAATTAAAAGAAGTGGCATCGTTCGCAAACTTGCATTACAACTTTAACTTTACATGTATGCAACTAGCGCGAGCGAAAGAGGATATTGCGAAATATCTGCAAGCTGCACATAATCCGCATCAAACTAAAAAAGACAAGCAGGCGCTAGCTCACTCAGAAGAATTGGCGAGCATGGATGTACTCCACATATTTGCATCGCCAAAATCCAAGTTGTCGTTATCACACTTCAATTTTGATGATGATAGCTCAAGCGTGCATGTGAAGAAAATTGCTTTTTCATTACCAATTCTTCCAAAAAATGCGACAATCTTCGATTATTTTATGGCGTTGAATATCAAGATTGATGCTGATGCACCTGAGGTAAATTTTGATGGTGCCGGCTCTTTAAAGCAGTTTCGCTTTAACTCTACTCGAACTGGTTTGTTTCAATCTAAAAGTAAGCTGAGTGTTGGCAATGTAACGAGCCCTTACTTTAAAATTCAAACAGCAAAGCTGTCAAATAAAGCTTATACTAATAGCGATGGATTGAGTAACTTAAACATGAAGCTTTCAGTTAAGGCGATTAACTCAATTGT
>CAXMUH010000138.1:0-16619 GCA_964196565.1 uncultured Legionellaceae bacterium
TTTGCAAAAAAATCGGTAATAAATTTTTGAGAAATTTGCGCGCGCACTTCTAAATAATAAAAGCGATCATCCGCAAATTCTTTACATTTTACTGCATCTTTCTCTGTCATAATAACCAAATCATCCGGGCTAAGATAACCAAAATCTTCTTGACTAAATGCATAATGATCGGAAAAGGCATGGGTTGAAATGATTAACCCTTGTGCTTTAAGTTGATTAAAAAATCTTTGTGGGTTACCGATCGCAGCAACGGCATGCAAAGACTGCGTCTTAAGTGTATCTACCTCAATTGTTTTTTTAGGATCAGTAAGGGAAATAAAGCGTGTAGCAATAAGCTCCATTTTGTATTCATGGGGTTCTGGTTCACCCTGACAGATAATAAAATCTACGGTCTTTAACCTTGAAATCGGTTCTCGCAACGGTCCCATAGGCAAGCAATATTGATTGCCAAAGCGCCTCGCGCCATCCACCACATTAATTTCAATATCACGCCCCATGGCGGTGTGCTGTAGACCATCATCACTGATCACCACATTGCAACTAAACTTTGATAATAAGGTTTTTATTGCCCGCACTCGATTTGGATCAACCACAACGGGGCAATTGGTTCTAAGGTGTAACATTAACGCTTCATCACCGACTTCACAAGCCACGCTTTTGGAATTTACAATCTGTGGAAACTGGTCGCCTTTGGCTTTATAACCGCGACTGACAATACCGGGGTTGTAGCCTTCGGCTTTTAGCCACTCATATAACCAAAGTACCACCGGCGTTTTACCAGTTCCACCGGCGGTGATATTACCCACCACAATAACAGGAACAGGGAAATGAGTAACGGATTTTAGTTTGAATCGATATAACAGTGATCGCAAAAAAATAATAATACGGTACAATCCAGAAAATAAAAATAATGGCCAATGATACAATTTGAAACTATTTTTTTGATACCAAAGCTTTTCTAGCCATCGCATTTTATTTCTCACGCCATAGAAACAGAGTCGTTAAATTGCATTCTGTACAATTCAGCATAAATACCGTTTTTCGCTAACAAACTTTCATGTTCGCCTACCTCGACAACTTCACCCTGATCCATCACAATAATTTTATCAGCATTTTCTATGGTTGATAAACGATGCGCAATAACCAATGTGGTGCATTGATTCATTAAATTGGTTAATGCAGCTTGTATTTGACGCTCGGAGCGAGTATCCAATGATGAAGTGGCCTCATCTAAAATTAAAATCGGCGCTTGCTTATAAAGCGCACGTGCGATAGCGATGCGTTGACGCTGGCCTCCGGATAGCAAAAGCCCATCTTCACCAACAACGGTATCAAAACCATTGGGTAACTGTAAAATAAAATCAAGCGCATTCGCCATTTTGGCCGCTGCCACCAATTGCTCTTGCTCCACTTCTTTAGTTTGCGCATAGGCAATATTATTAGCGACGGTATCATTAAATAAAACGGTATGTTGTGATACCAGCGCGAACTGATTGCGCAAATCTTTTAAAATATAATCTTTAGTATCCACACCATCAATACGAATCACCCCACTTTCAAGATCATAAAAGCGTGGCAATAAGCTAATTAACGTTGACTTACCCGCACCAGAGCGCCCGACAATGGCGACGGTTTCTCCAGCCTTAATCGTCAAGTTAATCCCTTTTAAAGACGGGCGATTTCCATTTACATAGGAAAAGCTAACATCATTATAAGTGATGTTTCCTTCAACTTTTTCAATAGGAACAGTACCAGAGTCTTTCTCAACCTTCTCATCTAAGAGGGCAAAAATACTCTCAGCACCCGCAATGCCTTTTTGAACAAAGTTGTTTAAATTGGTAATTCTGCGCATGGGCCGCACTAACATAATCATTGCTGAAATAATTGCAGCAAAACTCCCAGCGGTAACCCCTAAAGCAGGTGACGTTGACACATACAAAATAACCGCCAACGGAATGGAAATTAATAATTGAATAATCGCGGTGCCAATACCATTGGTCACTTGGACTTTTAGCTCTTGATGACGATTCTCTCGCGTTGCACGATCAAATTTTTTCGCCTCATAAGCTTGCCCATCAAATAATCGAATCACTCGATAAGCCGAGATGCCTTCATTGGCAAGATGAGAAACTTCGGCCACTGAGTTTTGTACCCGTGAGCTTAATTTTCGTAAACGCCCACTGCAGAGTTTAATTCCCCAAGCGATTATCGGGGTAACCACAATAAAAATAAGTGACAAACGCCAATTGACAAAAAACATCACCGCCACTAAACCAACCGCCAATGATACTTCTCTGAGTATTGTCACCAACACATCAGAACTCGCTTGTGCGACCTGCTCAACATTATAAAGTATGGTTGAAAGCAACTTACCCGAGGGATGAGTATCATAGAACTTGGCCGGTAATTTCATTAAATGACGAAACAGTTGGCGACGAAAATCCATTACTACGTTTCGCGCAACTCGAGCCACAAAATAACTTGAGCAAAAACCGGCAATAGAACGTATCACAAAAATGAATATAATCAGAATTGGCAACCAGCGAATAAAAAAAGCATCTCGATTGATAAAGCCTTTATTGACAATGGGCTTTATCAGCCAAGCAAATCCTGCATCAGAAAAGGATAACAACACCGTCGCAACAATACCGATCACAAACGCCAACCAATATTTTTTGGTCACCGCTAATAGCCTTCGATAAGTCTCTGCCCCATTTGTTGTTTTTTTTGTCATTAACTCACCAGAATAATTTTATAATCTACTGCTGCATAATAATAGATCTAGCGCGCAGAGTCGAATATTATACCACAGACTTGAGCACAAAATATTAACAGGAATATCAGCTAAAGACAACGCCTTAGCTATCTATCCTACTGATAATAAAGGATATAGTAGGTAACATCAAAAAAATAATGGTAAACAGAAAATAACTGCTAAAATTTTAGCCGGAAACCCTCTTGGCGCCAACAATAAGAAAGCACAAATAAGAAGACTCACAAACGCCCAGGTATGCAAAATCGTATGCTGCCACAGCGCAAATGGCCAGTCGGTCAAAAAACTTAAATACCACCACAACGGTGCCAAACACTTTGCACCAAGGATCCATAGATAAGCATCGAATCCCGGAAATAGAAAGTAACCAACCGTTGCCAAAAGACATGCGGGCACAACCACAAAACTCACATAAGGAATCGCGACAAGATTCGCCGCAATCATTACCAGCGAGACTTTATGAAAGAAAAATAAAGTTAATGGCAGCAATCCAAAAAACATCGATGTCTGCAAATGGAGCCAAGCATAAACGCCTCGTCGCATTTTAAGTCTCGCATTAATGCAAAATCCTAATATAAAAACCGCAAAAAAACTTAAAACCAAACTAACCGACAACAAGGCAAATGGCGAAATAAATAAAATCACCGTCAACGCCAGCAACAATCGATACCATAAAGGTGTGTTACGATTTGTAAGCGTTGCAAATAATAAAATTGATAACATGATCAACGCCCGTTGGGTTGGAATAGTCATCCCTGCCAATAAAGCATAAAGAGTAGCTGCAACCAAGGACCCCACTGTCGCCGCCTTTTGTGCAGGCAATAAAAGACATAAATTTTTTGATCTTCGCCACAGCCAACTCACTAGATAAAAAAACAAACCCGCTACCAAACCTACATGTAAGCCAGAAATGGCGACGAGATGACTCGTACCGGTACTTTGAAAAACCTGCCAATCTTGTTTTTGCAATAAATGCCGGGAGCCCGTGGTTAAAGCGACTAAAATCGCAGCGAGTGCATGATCATTCACCGCTTTTACAATCGCCCATGATATTTTTTGTCGAATGGTATTGATCGAAGCATGACGATATTTGACTTTAATTCGTTGATTTAAAGAGCTGGAAATCACATATCCACGCGCATTAATACCCTGTGATTTTAAATAATTAGCATAGCTAAATCCGCCTTTATGATCGCTTGAATTTACATGCTTTAATTTAATTTTTAAACGCCATTGATCGCCCGCAAATAAATAAGGGCTCCTACCATACCAATTTAGTCGAATACGCACATGACATTGTTGATTAGCAATTACTGAAGTGGCCAAATCAAAGCGCGCATGATGATTTAAATAAGAAGGAATTGAAACGACTTCACCCAGCAAAATTATTTTTTTATTAAAATAACGCTCACTCAAGCATGACTTTGTATTTTTTATCGTTTGATAATCAACCCAAGCATAACCTAATAAAGATCCCATCAGCACCAGTATTAATAAATAATATTTTTTATTTAATACCGTCCAGATTGTAAAAACAACCATCAGACAAACAGCCAAATACTGAAAGCTCAGATTGGTAAAGAAACACATTATAGCAAGGGAAAAAGCAAGACATGCCGGCGCCATTTTGTCACCTCAACAACAGATAGAGGTGTATTCAAACATAGATTACACGATAATAAACCTCGTGTCACATGCTGCACAAAGGTCAGCACAAAAATTCAGAAAATATGGCTGTCTATGAGTAGTTTTATGCACTCGCAGCATAACTGCGCCTAGGGATATATCGTTTTTTGAATAAATTTAAATTTGCGACGGTACCGCTTTATGTACGGTGGAAAGAAATGGCTTGGAGTTAGACAACAAAGTTGTTGTATGTTACTTTATACTATAGAATTCAAAGGGAATGAATATATAATGTCTTTTGTATTAAACTCTTTATTAACCCCACGTAAAATGGCCACGCATTATTTAGATCCTGAGGAATCTGTCAGCAATTGTGCTAAAATAATGTCCAAGCACAATATTGGCAGTATTGTTCTGAAGTTGGCAAATGGGGAAATTGTAGGCATTGTTAGTGAGCGAGACATCGTGAGAATGGTCGTAGTTACAGGGCTTAATCCTAACGATACCAAAGCATCCGACATTGCCCTCACAGAAATCAAAAAATTTTCATCGAGTGATCATATTTATGATGTCATGGAGTATTTTACTATTGCTAGAAGACGCCATGTGATCGTTACAGATGAAAAAAATAATGTGTATGTAGTTTCTATTGGAGACGTAGTGAAAGAATTAATAGACCATCTAAAGTTTGAGAATGATCAGCTGAAAGATTACATAGGGAGATAGGGACGCTCAGCGGTGACGTATCTAACCTGTCCTGTTCGTTTCCCAGGTTAAGCTACTATTGGGGTTCCATCAAAACCCGCTCCTAAGAAGGATATTAACATGACAAAACGCACGATCGCCCTGGTCGCACACGATAATAAAAAGAATCAACTCATAGCATGGATTAATCAGCATAAAGCCAAACTTAAACTCTGCACGTTATATGCTACTGGGTCAACTGGAAAACTTATTCTAGAGAAAACCCAGCTACCCATAACCAGTTTAGAAAGCGGTCCGCTCGGTGGCGACCAACAGATAGGTGCCATGATTGTTGAAGGAAAAATTGATATGTTGGTTTTCTTCTGGGATCCATTAGAAGCGCAACCGCATGATCCTGATGTACGCGCCCTACTTCGAGTCTCGGTCGTGTGGAATATCCCCATAGCTTGCAACGAAGCTTCAGCAGACTGTATTATCGAGTCACATTTATTAGAAGGTGGCTACCAGCCCAAAAAACCTGACTACACGAGCTATAAGCAACGCCCGCTTTGACCAGCAGTTCCCGCTCGTAAATAATACGCCTGTATTTCAGGCGTATTTTACGTTTCTATACAAGATTTTTTGCCACTTTTGGGCGGGATCTGCTTCCTTTTTTACACGCTGGCGCGCGAAACAAGTTCGCGCTGGCGCCTAAGGGGGAGAATCACCATTCTCCCCCTTAGGAATCCCCCATAGTGGGTAGAAGTCGTTCCCTTAGCGGGAACTCCTGCGCTTTAACTAGGTATACCCGGCACGTAACCCATTGAATAGAGTAAAACTAGGTACTAGGGGCCAAACGGGCAATTATCTGTACATAGTTTAATCATATTTAAACCTAACTATCTGAATATAAAGACTATATTCCCAGACTATATGATTGACTTAAATGCCAAAAAAAAGTACTATATAGTTCTTGAACAATTACACTCATTCCTGAAAATAAGGCATTTTTTGGCAAAACTGGTAAGGATACATAAATAGGTAAACCCTAATTATGAACTCATACACTCAGCAGAGTCTATCCAGAGATATTCAAGCTGCAAAGCAAATGCAACAACTATCGGAAGGGTTATTTCAAAGCACCGATATCTCCTGGTTTGCCTATTATGTTTTTCAAAAAAACCGTGACGTTAACTTTATCGCGACTGATCCAGTAATGCATGAGTTTTATATGAAAGATCAGCACTACGTTGCAGAATTCGCGCATCATGATTTTGATGAAATGCGTGGCGGCATCCTTCTTCCACAATTAGAGGAAACAACAGAGGAGGAAGACCGACTATCGGATACCATTTATGAGCGTTTTCAATTAAAAGATTTCCTCAATCTTTCTATAAAAAATGATGATACCTATACAGGATTTATTTTTTCAGGCCGCAATTGTGATATAAGAACCTTTTACTTAAACAATTCAGGTTTGCTAAAAAACTTCACCAATGTCACCCACAATTCACTGAATCGAATCATAAAGTCGAATGGCACATGTACGGTCAATATAGCAAAAGATAACTCGAATAGTTTACAAACTCCAAAAAATTATCATGCTAATAATTATTTAGATATTATCGTGGACACGATCTCATCCGGAAAAAAATTATCCGGTGTGCAACAAGATGTTAATCTAAACCAGCGTGAACTGAAATCTCTCAGCCTGTTACTAAAAGGCAAAACAACAAAAGAAACGGCACATCACCTTGGTATTTCACCCCGTACGGTTGAAAAACACTACGACAGATTAAAAGCAAAACTGGGTTGCTCTCGACGCCAAGATTTATTTAAACTCTTTTCAGGTATTATTAATGCTTAAAAAAATAAACATCAGTAGAGGCCAAGTATGACGTCATACAGCAAAAAAAACATAGAAAAAGATATCAAGGCAGCGAGTCAAGTACAGCAACTGTCGAAGGAATTGTTTCGAAGCACCGAAATTTCCTGGTTTGGCTATTATCGATTTCAAAAAAATCGTGATATCTCCTTTATAGCAACTGATCCAGAAATACATGAATTTTACATGAAAGGGCAACACTACCTTGATGAATTCCCACAGCTTAATTTTGATAGCTTGTGCAGTAATGTTACCCTCCCCAGCTTGAACGCAAAAACTGATAAAGAACGAAAATTATATGATGCATTGCATGAAAAATATCAGTTAAGTGATTTTATCAATGTTTCTAACAAAACGGATGAAGCTTGTGAAGTTTTTTGTTTTGCAGGAAGCGGTAAAGAGATAAATAATTTTTACTTAAACAATCTAGGCTTTCTAAAAAACTTTGGCAATATCAGCCATGACTCACTAAATCGCATCATGAAAGCAAATAACGTCTGCACAGTCAACCTACCAGAATCTAAGCCGTACACCACCCCGCACCCCGCAAGGAATGATCATATTAATATTTACTTAGATATTATCATAGACGCAATATCAGCTGGGAAAAAACTATCCGGTGCCGAGGATGTTCGTTTAAGTCCGCGTGAATCCGAATGTCTTCATATGATAGTAAAAGGTAAAACCGCAAAAGAAGCAGCACAACTGCTTAAGCTTTCACACCGCACGGTTGAGAGTTACTTTGACAGCCTAAAAGATAAACTTGATTGCAGTCGCCGCCAGGATTTGTATAATCTATTTTCTGGAATTATCAAGCATTAAACCTAGAATCCGCAGTTGAATCTATTTTTTAAATTTACCTTCAGTCAAAAAATGCCTAGCCTGATGAATTACTATTTTAAAGTTAGGAACAAAAGGATGTGGTGCATGCAATACAATATGGTCGGTCATACCTTCGAGTTTGGTACTTTCAACTGTCACTTTCCCGTCATTTGGGCTAGATAATAAAAACCAAGAAAATAAAAAATCGACACTGCGATCACCAGCAATGATACCAACTTCATAATCTGGAGGGTTTAGTGATTGTAATAATTGATTATCTTTAGTTCCCAACTGTTGTCCCGCCGGACCAAAAGCATTGCGATAAAATGAATATTTTTTTAAAAATTCCGCTACCTCGCTGCCTTGATTAGGCGGCGCCAACATGACGATGCGCCCTCGATTAGGCACTTCGAAATGTTGCAATATATAGCGAATAATTATTCCTCCTAAGGAATGACCTACAAAGTGGACTTTCGTCTCGCTATTTTCTAATAAGGGTTGGATCTGTTGGTAGATATTTTGTGCGAGTATTTCAACTCGAGCTGTTCTTGATGGATAATCAATATTATGCGGGCAAAATCCGTGTAACAACAAATGAGAACTCAGCTTTTTCATCACGCTGGAGCCACGTCCTATGCCATGCAGCAATACCACATGCTCACTTTTTTTTTCACACACCATAGCAAGTTATCCTATCCTTTTAGATCGTATGCTAAAAGGGGGTAAAAAATCTACCCCCCCGATATTCTTCGATCCCGGCCAACGATTAAAATCGCTTGACCGGGACAACAATTCCGCTAACTACGTTAGAGATTAACTAGACTTCGGCTTCTTTCATGCTTAGCCTAACCCTACCTTGGCGATCAATTTCAATCACTTTCACTTTAACGGCTTGACCTTCTTTCAAGTAGTCATGAATATTCTCAACACGCTCATCAGCAATTTGAGAAACATGAACCAATCCTTGACGTCCCGGCAACACTGCAACGAATGCGCCATAGTCCATCAATTTCACTACTTCACCGTCATAAACTTTACCGATTTCAACGTCACACACCAATTCTTCAATGCGTTTTTTAGCAGCTTCACCATCTTCTTGATTGAGTGCTGCAATTTTAATATTACCATCATCGGTAATATCAATGGTGGTGTTGGTAGATTCAGTGATTTCACGAATCACTGCACCGCCCTTGCCGATAACGTCACGAATTTTAGCGGGATCAATTTTCATCATGGTGTATTGTGGCGCATGCGATGAAAGTTCAGCACGAGGCTTGCTTATCACATCATTCATAATACCAAGAATATGCAATCGACCTTCTTTAGCTTGATCTAGCGCGGCTTGCATAATTTCTTTCGTGATGCCTTGGATCTTGATATCCATTTGCAATGCGGTTATGCCTTCTTCGGTTCCTGCCACTTTAAAATCCATATCACCTAAATGATCTTCATCACCAAGAATATCCGTTAGCACTGCAAATTTATCCTCACCTTTGATTAAGCCCATAGCAATACCAGCAACCGCGGCTTTAACCGGAACGCCTGCATCCATCATAGATAGACTGGTGCCACACACGGATGCCATCGAACTCGAACCATTAGACTCGGTAATTTCTGAAACGACGCGCAAAGAATATGGGAACTCTTCCAGATTAGGAACAACTGCCACCATTGCACGCTTAGCTAACTTACCATGACCTATTTCTCGTCTTTTTGGACCACTCATAAAGCCGGTTTCACCCACACAAAATGGAGGAAAGTTATAATGCAACATAAATTCTTGACGGTAATCACCATGCATATCTTCAATCATTTGTGAATCACGCTCAGTTCCAAGTGTTGTAACCACAATCGCTTGAGTTTCACCACGGGTAAATATAACCGAACCATGAGTTCTTGGTAATGCACCCAATCGAATGGTAATCGGACGAACTGTTTTTGTGTCACGTCCATCGATACGTGGCTGACCATCTAAAATATAACCTCGTACGATTTCTGCCTCTAAATCATGGAAGATTTTAACGACTTCATCTTTACTTGGAGAATTTTCATCGTCTGCTTTGCAAAGCGCCTCAACTAAATCTGCACGAAGCGTATTAATTGTTTCTTGACGTGATAATTTTTCACGAACTTGGTAGGCTGCCTTTAACTGATCAAGCACTTTAACATTAATTGTTTGCACTAACTCAGTATTTTCTGCTGCTGGTTTCCAATCCCATGCTGTCGTTCCAACTTCATCAGCCAATTCATTAATCGCTTTGATAGCCGTTTGCATTTGCAAATGACCAAACATAACTGCCTCTAGCATTACAGACTCTGTTAAGCCACCGGCTTCAGATTCAACCATTAAGACAGCTTCTTCGGTACCTGCAACCACTAAGTCTAATTCTGATTCTTTTAATTGATCCATCGGTGGATTTAATTGATAGATTCCGTCTTTGTAACCAACACGAGCGGCGGCAACTGGACCATCAAATGGAATACCAGAAACAGCTAATGCTGCTGCACAACCAATAATGGCTGGAACATCTGCTGGAATTTGAGGGTCTAACGATAATACGGTTGCAATAACTTGAACTTCGTTTTTAAAACCTTTAGGAAATAATGGGCGCATTGGGCGGTCAATCAGACGACAGATTAAAGTCTCTCTTTCTGTTGGACGACCTTCGCGTCGAAAATATCCACCAGGGATTCGACCGGCAGAATATGTTTTTTCTTGGTAGTTAACGGTTAATGGGAAAAAATCTCGGCCGGGATCAGCGTCTTTTTTTGCAACCACAGTACACAAGAGCATGGTCTCACCCATACTAATCAGTACTGCGCCGTTAGCTTGTCTGGCGACTTCGCCAGTTTCTAGGGTAACCGTGTGATCACCGTATTGAAATGTTTTTGTTACTTTTGTCATGAATTCTTTTTCCTTTAATCTTTTACAATGGTTGCACGCAAACCAAGTTGCTTAACAACATCAAGGTAGCGAGTAAGATCTTTATTTTTTAAGTATTTCAGTAACTTACGTCGCTGACTAACCATGCGTAACAAACCACGACGTGAATGATAGTCATGAATATGTTTGCGGAAGTGCCCGGTTAACTGATTGATTTTATTGGTTAAAATGGCAACCTGTACTTCGGGTGATCCGGTATCACCTTCAGCCAATTGATATTCTTTGATAATAAGTTTTTTATCTTCTGCATTTAATGACATTGCTTCACCTCTTTTTTAGTTTAGTTAATACACAATATCCACTGTCATTTACAGATATTGCCCAATTTTTAAGACGAGCAATTATAGCCTAAAAGTGCAGCTAATCCCAGTAATTTCCAATGATTTAGAATAGGCTAGAAGAACAATTTCAAAATTAAAAAGCATTAATATCAATAGGTTAAATACATATAAGCAAATTACTCACTTGCGGCCGAGAATGTTTGCCAGTAAGATAGACATATTTTTACCCTACTCTCGAATTTATCACCCTATATAACTATATAATGTACAATAATCGGTGAGCTAAAAAGGATTAACCACAAATGGACTCAAGCATATCTCAACAAACAGCCTATTTGATCACCTTTATCATCTACTTTGTTGTCATTGCAGCGCTGTGCATCATCGCTAATCAACGTAACAATAAACTCTCTGATTACGTTTTAGGCGGTCGCAGCTTAAGTGGACCTATTGCAGCGCTTGGTGCTGGCGCTTCAGATATGGGTGGCTGGCTATTACTCGCCTTGCCAGGTGCTGTTTTCGCCTTTGGTTTAAACCAAATTTGGATGCCAATTGGTTTATTTATCGGAGCCTATTTTAACTGGCGTTTTGTCTCCTATCGGCTTCGCAGCTACACTGAAATTGCAAATAACTCATTAACTATTCCGGCTTACTTAGATAATCGATTTAAAGATAACTCTACATTTTTGCGCGCCATCACCGCAATGGTAGTATTAATCTTTTTTACTTTTTATGCTGCAGCCGGTTTTGTCAGTGGTGCCGTATTATTTCAAACAGCGTTTCATCTTAATTACCAAACTTCGCTGTGGATTGGGGCGACCATCGTCATGGTCTACACCGCCGTAGGTGGTTTTTTAGCGTTAAGCTGGATTGATTTTTTTCAAGGTAGCCTGATGTTCTTTGCATTATTAATTACACCCGTTGTGATTTACCATCACCTGGGAAGCGTTCATTCTATAATTAGTCATTTAGATCATATCAGTCCTAAATACCTACATCCCTTTGCTGACATTAGCGCAGTTGGGGTTGTCTCGTTACTTGGCTGGGGGCTCGGATATTTTGGCCAGCCGCATATTTTAGTACGCTTTATGGCGGTAAAATCAGTCAAAGAACTCCCGAGTGCACGCAGAATTTGTATGATTTGGATGGGTTTATCGCTTATTGGTGCCGTTGCGGTTGGGATGTTAGGTCATGCTTTTTTCCTACATGGGCTAAATAATCCTGAAAAGATTTTTCTCAGTATTGCCAAATCTTTATTTGCTTCATTAGTTGCTGGCATTTTACTTTCTGCTGTTTTATCTGCAGTAATGAGTACCGTATCAGCACAGCTGCTTGCAGCTTCCAGCGCACTCACTGCAGATTTTTATTCGCGCTTTGTTCGCAGGAATGCATCTCAACAAGAGTTAGTGATTATTAGCCGCTTATGCGTTGTAGCCATTGCCGTGGTTGCCATATTGATTGCCTCAAACCCCAGTGGCAATATTTTACAATTGGTTAGCTATGCTTGGGCGGGCCTTGGAGCCGCTTTTGGTCCAGTCATTTTGTTTTCTTTGTTTTGGAAACGAATGACTCGAAACGCCTCGATTGCAGGAATTCTAGTCGGCACTTTAACCGTTATTATTTGGCGGATGGTTATTTCGCATATGGGAGGCTGGTTTCATATGTATGAAATTATTCCCGGGTTTATTATGGCAACCCTGGTCATAGTAATTGTAAGCTTAATTGATGCACCACCATCAGCGGATATGAATGCAGAATTTGAAAGCGCCAAAGCAACTTGCAAATGAATTAACTCAAGCCAGTATGAATTTAGGCACCCGTAGCCTGAGCAAACGGCAAGTTATATCTTAACTCTTAGAAGCACGCACCAGAAGCGGTAAGCCGCGCAACTTTCTAACCACAAATAATGAGCCCATCAAAATCACTTGCGGTAACGAATAGACAAAGTGAAATACCAAAGCCAAAGCTACCGCCTCTGTTGGCAACACATGCATATAATTAATCAGATAATAAATCACTGCAGATTCAAAAATTCCAATGCCAGCAACTACATAAGGCACCGCAAATGCCAGGGTTGTGGTAAAACACAAAATCAAAGCGCTCTGCCAAGTAACCGAACTTGCTGGTAGGTTTAAATTAAAAAATGCAGCATAGAGTAAAATCAATCCAGACCAAATACAAACTGTTACTGTTACAAGCTGCCTTTTATTTTTTTTCGATACCAGCGTTGTCAAGCAATCAATAAAATCTGCCACGATGCGTGATCGACACAGCCATTTACGTAACGCAGACGTTTCAGACATTATCAATCGATAAATTAATATGGATAATAAACTGCAAGTAACTAAAATCAATAAAGCGTAAATAAACGTCATATCATAGGGCGAAGGACCAGATAATAGCGCAACCGTTCCAATGATTATCAATAAAAATAAATCGTAATATCTTTCCATAAATGTAGCAGCGATCGTTTTATCCATGTCGAGCTGATAATAGTGTTTTGCATAATAAACTCGTAACATATCACCCAAACGAAAAGGTAAAATACTATTTAAGCCATTACCAATACAAACCAAACTCCAAGCACTGGAAAGTCGCGTCCCCAGTAACTGCTTTAATCGATAACCATAAAGAAATGAGATAAAAATATCCAAGCCGACAACCCAAGCTATGCTGATTGGATTGACCATCATCATATCATGAGCAAGTCTATGAAAGTGAATATTATGGGCGACCCAGCCCATCAGGCAGAAGAATAAAAAAATATTGAACGCAACCGCTATAATATATTTTACATTTTTTTTTGCGAACTTCATGTTCCTTGCGCCCCAGATCCTTCTTAAGCGAATATCTAAATTATACCACGATATGGCCTATAGACGGAACTATGGCCTAAAATAGTTTGGTGGGCAAAAAATCATCATTGCGCACATAAAAAGGACTTTTTTTATAAAGCTAAGAAAATATTCACACTGATATTGCTATGTTTTAGATTATATTTTAATGCAAATCAATGTGTTAAACAAGAAAATTCATGCCGCTTTGCAAAATTAACTTTTGCTAAAAATTTATTAAATGTTATATTTTAATCAGGACGACAAGTTAATTTGATCGATCAAGTCACTAATCGACTCTAAAACAAGGAAGGGAGAAAAGAATGAAGAAATTATTATTAATCGGGCTACTCGCAGCTGCATTTGGACTTGCAGCTTGTAGCAACGGCGGCTCTGGCTCAACTGGCACCACAGATAAAAGCGCAACGAGTACCGGCAGCGGTACCACTAGCGGTAGCCAAACTACCTCACCAACTGTTCCACCAAAACCTAGCAAACCTGGTCAGTAATCCAAATGCTACAATCCCGGCGGGGGTGCTTCCCCACCGGGATTTTTTTCAAAGCCTTTCGTGAAAAACGCAGTGGTTATACTGTGCTTTCTGAATCAACCGCTTCGCGTAGAAATTCCAATAAAGGCTCACGCATTTCTTTGCGCTTTAGTGCATAAGTAAAAGTGGCTTTTAACATACTGAGTTTATCACCACAATCAAAGCGTCGCCCTTCCAATGGATAAGCATAAACGCCTTCGTCAGACAGCATGACTTTGATCGCATCGGTTAATTGAATTTCACCACCTGCACCATGAGTGGTATTTTCAAGTAATGAAAATATACGAGGTGATAAGATATAACGACCGATCACCGCCAAGTTTGAAGGAGCATCGTTCAACGCTGGCTTTTCGATCATATCGGTGATTTTATTGGTGCCTTCATTCGATAAAGCAACAATACCATATTTATTGACGTCTTCAGGTTTTACTTTTTCAACCGCAATAATATTTTCGCCCTTTTGATTAAAAAGCTCAACCATGGATTGCATACATGATTTGTTCGGACAATCTATAATATCATCCGGTAATAAAACCGCAAAAGGCTGGTCTTTTACAACATGGCGCGCACATAAAATGGCATGCCCCAACCCCAGTGGTGTGGCTTGGCGCACATAGCTGATCGCAATATTAGACGGAATAATGTTTCTCAGGGTTTGCAGTGCTTCCAACTTACCGTGCTTTTCTAACCACATCTCCAATAAAAGATTGCGATCAAAATAATCTTCGATTGAGCGTTTGCCATTTGAAGTGACAAAAATCAAATGCGTAATGCCTGCAGAAATAGCCTCTTGCACGGCATACTGAATAATGGGTTTATCTACAATGGGTAGCATTTCCTTAGGACCAGTTTTTGTCACCGGTAAAAATCGTGTCCCCAAACCTGCCACTGGAAAAACAGCGGTAGTAATTTTATTCTTCATGCATCCTCCCTGCAATTAATTCAATGATTCCATTAACTCGACTATTTTCTGTTGGTTGGCGCTCGCGCAGTTGAGCTAAAATTCCAGGCATAATCACCTTGCCACGCTGCACACCCCATTGATCAAAGGGATTAATACCCCAGATTACACTTTGCACGTAAGCTTTATGCTCATACAATGCAATTAAAGCACCCAAACAATGTGGGCTCATTTCATCCAACATAATAATATTATGCGGTATATTCCCCTTAATGGTTTTACTCGTATTTTGACTCTGATCATCTCCATATGTAAAAACTTCACTTTGCGCCAAACAATTCGCAATCATTTCTTCATGATTAATTGTGCTCGTTTGTGCGCGAATTGGGAATATAAAATCGGTTGGTACGGTTTGCGTTCCCTGCAATAAAAGCTGATGAAAACTGTGCTGAGTATTGGTGCCAACACCGCCCCAAATAATACCGCCGGTTGCGCAAAAAACTGGGCTACCATCATTTTTAACGCTTTTACCAAGACTTTCCATAAATAATTGCTGCAAATATTCTGGGAAATAACTTAAATTTTGGGTATAGGGAATAATCGCTTGGGTGGTAAAATTAAAAAAGTTGTTATACCAAATACGTAACATGCCAAGCATAACCGGCAAGTTTTCTGTAAAAGGTGCTTCGGCAAAGTGCTGATCCATAGCATGCGCGCCAGCAAGAAAAGCTTTAAACTGGTCCATACCGATAGCAATCGCTAAACTTAAAGACACCGCAGACCAAATTGAATAACGTCCACCAACCCAACGCCAAAAAGGTAAAATATTTTCTTTTGAAAACCCATGATCAATTGCCGCATCGACATTTGCACTCACGGCGATAATTTGGTTTGATGCTGCATCACTTTTTTCATCAGCGGCATGTGCTAACCAATTTCTGGCATAATTTAAATTTGCTAAAGTTTCGTGCGTGCTAAATGATTTTGAAGACACAATAAATAATGTGGTTTCTGGATCACAGTGCTGCAAACAACGGCCAATATCGCCTTCATCTAAATTAGAAACAAAATAAAATTTTAAATCTGGACGCACCAAATGCGACAATGCTGAAATTGCCATCTTAGGCCCTAAATCAGAACCACCAATTCCAATATTCACGATATGTTTAATGGGTTTGCCACTATAGCCGCAGTATGTTCCTTCACGAATCGCGCGCGAAAATAAATCCATCTGTTCCCAAGCGGCCCTAACATCCAATAAAATATTTTTTCCACTCACCAATAATGACGTATCAAAAAAATTACGTAATGCGCTATGCAA
>CAXMUH010000139.1:0-14177 GCA_964196565.1 uncultured Legionellaceae bacterium
GCAGATGCAAAAAGTTCGGATCCAAATCCAACGATAAACACCAGTAAAATTAATACGACTGTGTTAGTGGATAGTGGCGACGTTTTAGTATTGGGAGGCTTGATTAGTAATAACAGTACTTCCAAGGATGAAAAGATACCGGTATTGGGTGATATACCTGTATTAGGCAAATTATTTCATTACACCACCAAGACTACAGACAAGAAAAATCTGATGGTATTTATTCGGCCGGTTATTATTAATAGCAAAAAAGAAGCGAATGCACAAAGCATGAAAAAATATAATTATATTCGTTATCAGGAAATGCGTAGAAAAGCAGGTCTTGGGATGAGTAATAGCGACCGTTTTCCGGTATTGCCTTATAAGGACCGTTATCACTCGGCGACTTTGCCACCACCTTTTTAATAATTGTAGATTAAAGTGAAAAATGAAGTGAAACTACAAGTGACAGAGACGACACTATTAAATAAGGTGAATGATCAGATTAAATTGCCATTTAGTTTTGCAAAAGCACATGGGGTTTTTATTATCGATGTGAATGAAAGCCGTGTTGTTATTGGCCACCAACCCGAAATTTCATTAACAACCCTGCTTGAATTGCAGCGAATTATTTCACAGCCTATCGAATTTAAAGAAATCTCAATGGAGACGTTTCAAACTGAGTTAGCCAAAGCATATGAATCCGGAACCGAACATGCCATGGAAGCGATCGTTGGCATGGAAGAAAGTGCAGATTTAGCCGAGTTAGTTTCGCAATTGCCAACAACCGAAGATTTGCTCGACAGTGAAGACGATGCGCCGGTGATCAAATTATTAAATGCAGTTTTAAGTGAAGCCATCAAACAAAAAGCTTCGGACATTCATTTTGAAACCTTTGAAAGTCATCTAATGATACGATTTCGAATTGATGGTGTGCTGCGAGAAATTTTACAGCCGCCACGCGTTTTAGCGCCGCTTTTGGTATCACGATTAAAAGTAATGGCTAAACTCGATATTGCGGAAAAACGTTTGCCACAAGATGGGCGCATATCCCTCAGAATTGCTGGACGCTCTGTCGATGTGCGGGTGTCATCAATTCCAACCCATCAAGGTGAACGGATTGTGCTGCGTCTATTGGATAAGCAAAGTGCGCCGCTGGATTTGGCGCGTTTGGGTATGTCGCCGGAATCATTAAAAGTAATGCGTGAATTAATCAAGATTCCCCATGGCATTATCCTCGTGACCGGTCCTACCGGTTCTGGTAAAACAACCACTTTATATGCGGCGCTAACTGAGTTAAATAATATTAGCCGTAATATTTTAACGGTGGAAGATCCGATTGAATATTATTTAGAAGGGATCGGCCAAACCCAAGTAAATACCAAAGTGAATATGACGTTTGCTCGTGGATTACGCGCTATTTTACGTCAAGATCCTGATATCGTGATGGTGGGAGAAATTCGAGATTTAGAAACTGCCGAGATGGCAGTGCAAGCCAGTTTAACCGGACATTTGGTTTTATCAACATTACACACCAACAGTGCTGTGGGCGCTATTACACGATTACGCGATATGGGTGTGGAACCTTTTTTATTAGCTTCAACCATAATAGGTGTTGCCGCGCAAAGATTGGTTCGCTTGCTGTGCACACACTGCAAAAAATCACAAATGATCTCCGTGCAAACCCTTCAATTGATGGGGCTTCCAGTAGATAAATCCATCCAACATTATCGACCGGTTGGTTGTGATGCTTGCAACAAGACAGGTTATTTTGGCCGCACCGGAATTTATGAAATTTTTGGAGTGGATGAGAAATTAAAATCAATGATACATGACAACTCGAGTGAAGCCACCATGGAGGCGCATGCAAGAGTGAAATTTAGTTCGATGCGTATGGATGGATGGCGCCGTGTTATGGCGGGTGAAACAACTGTGGAAGAAGTTCTACGTGTGACGAGTGAGGGATAAGCTATGGCAGCATTTCAATACATCGCACTAAATAAAAATGGCAAACGCGTAAAAGGCGTTATCGAAGCAGAAGGCGCGCGTCAAGCAGGTTTGCAGTTGCGCGGCAACAGTCTAATTGTATTAGAGATAAAATCAGTATCCGAAAAAGAAAAAACAAATGCAGAAAAAACCAAGCGCACATTTAATTTTAGCCGATCAAAACGAATGGGCGCATCTGATTTATCGTTAGTGACCCGCCAATTGGCAACTTTGCTACAAGCCGGAATCCCGCTGGATGAAGTTTTAGTTGGTGTGGCGAATCAAAGTGATAAGCCGAATGTCAAGAGCATTCTTTTTGGTGTTCGAGCTAAAATTATGGAAGGCTATGGTTTAGCCTCTGGTATGGGCGATTTTCCGCATGCGTTTCCAAAACTGTATCGAACCACAGTTGATTCTGGCGAAAAGTCCGGTAATTTGGATCAAGTCTTAAATCAATTAGCAGAATATACTGAGAAACAACAACAGATCAAACGAAAAATTCGACAAGCATTAATTTATCCTGCGATGATGACAATCGTATCGATTGCGGTGATCATTTTTATGTTGCTGTTTGTGGTGCCGAAGATTATTGACGTTTTTAATCAGACCAATCAAGTGCTGCCATTATCGACCAAAATATTGTTATTGATCAGTTCAGGTTTACAGAAATATGGATACTATATATTAGGCGCATTGGTGCTATTGGGTTATTGTTTTAAGCGTCTTTTAAAGCGAGACAATTTCAGAAGTTTCGCCCATCGAGTTTTGTTAAAAATTCCACTGCTTGGAAAAACAGTTCGTTTGATTAATGCTTCTCGCTTTGCGCGCACCTTCGGCATTTTAAATGCGGCAAGTGTTCCGGTATTGGAATCGATGCATGCTGCGGCACAGATGATAAATATTCTACCGATGCGCAGCAGTGTACTTGAATCAATCGAGTTAGTGCGCGAAGGTGCAAATATTCATACCGCTTTGAAAAAAGCAGGTTGTTTTTCACCGATGTTTATTCATTTGGTGGGCTCGGGGGAATCGAGTGGCCAGTTGGAAAGTATGCTTCGAAAAGCCGCCGATAACCAAGAGGCGGATGTGAATGCAATGATTGACGGCTCCCTTACTTTATTTGAGCCAATTATGATTTTAGTGATGGGTAGCGTGGTGATGTTTATTGTACTTGCTGTCATGTTACCTATTTTTGCGTTGGATAATTTTAGTGGATGAGGAAAAAAAATGAAAAAACAATTTAAGCGTTTGAGTCTAGCTCGTGGTTTTACGTTGATTGAAGTCATGGTGGTGGTGGTCATTATTGCGATATTAGCAGCCATTGTGGTGCCGCGAATTATGAGTCGACCGGAACAAGCGCGTATTGTTAGGGCGAAGTCTGATATTATGGCGATTCAAAATGCGATGGATTTATATCGCTTGGATAATGGCAGCTATCCTACAACACAACAGGGCATTGCCGCGTTAGTGAAAAAACCATCAGGCGAACCTGAACCACAAGATTGGCAGCCCGGCGGTTATCTTAAAGATGTACCAAAAGATCCATGGGGTCATTATTATCATTATGCATCGCCCGGAGCGCATGGTGCCATAGACATTTGGAGCTATGGGCCGAAAAATAAGCCTGGAAATAAAACCATTTCTAATTGGACGACCAGCAAGAAATTATAATGAAAGCAGTTAGAAAAAAACAAAATGGTTTTACTTTAATTGAAATGCTGGTGGTCATTGTGATCATCGGCGTTATTATGACCATGGCACTTATCGCATTCAGTGCGCTAAATAGCAATCGCGCCGTCAAAATGACGGCGCAGCATCTTGAGCGCGTGGTGATGCAAGCAAAGCAGCAAGCGGTGCTTATGCCAGAAATTTTGGGCTTGGTGGTCAATAAACAAGGTTATCAATTTTATGTTTTTCATCATGATAGCAAAGGGAAGTTCAAATTCGAAAAACTAAAAAATGATATATTATCCAAGCCGGAAGCATTTAGTCGAAATGTTGATGAAACCATGGTGAAGCTGGGCGAAAATACTTCCGGCATTAGTTTGTCTCATCAAAAAGTGAAAATGATTTTTTTCTCTGACAGCGGTGATGTGACACCATTTACATTAGATATCAGTGATAAAAAGCATTCGGTATTATATCAATTAAAGATGAATGAAAAGGGTGTGCAGAGCCTTAAAAACATTACAGGTCAATCGCCATGATTAGGCGCTACCAAAAAGCATTTACTTTAATAGAAGTGCTAATCGCGTTGGCAATCTTAGCCATTGCCTTAGTTGCGGTGATTAAGGTGACCGGACAAGGTGCTAATACGGCAATACACGTAAAGAAAAAGGTTAGTGCGCATTACGCTGCAATGAATGTATTGGCAAAGTTACAAGTAGGATTGATTGCAATGAATAAAGATGCGGCGCAAACAGGTGAGGCAAAAATGTTGGGTTTGTCCTGGAAATATAAAGCCAGTGTTGCCCAAGGCGGCAGTGATGGTTACCAGCGAGTACTGATTAAGGTTATGCCTTTGGATCGTTCAGAAACGGTTGAGACATTAACGGGTTTTGTGCTTATAAAAAAAGATGCGGCTAAAATATGATACGTAGACTAAATAATAAAATTAATAACAGTGCATCAGGCTTTACTTTGCTTGAGATATTAATTGCGCTGGCTATTTTTGCTGTTATTTCAGTTATCACCGCGATTGGATTGCGTAGTGTGATTAATACCCATCGGCATGTTGAAAAAGTAGATCAGCGCTTGCGAGAATTGGTTACAGCGACTACTATTATGCGTCGAGATTTCTCACAAATGATTAATCGTCCGGTACTGGATACCAGTGGCGTGGCTTTACCTGCCTTATTAATATCCTCTAAAACAGAGATTCAATTTACCCATGCCGGGTTTACCAATCCTATGGGGATGTTGCGTCGCAGCAGTTTGCAGCGTGTGGCATATTCTTTTTCTGGCCACAAAATTTATCGAACCACTTGGCGGGTGTTAGATCGCGCGCCAGATACAAAATCCTATAGCAAAGTATTGCTTGATCATGTGAAAAATATGCATTTAAGTTATGTTAATAATCAAGGCCAGATTGTTGAGGTGTGGTCAACCAATGATGGTCATGACAATAAGGGTATGCCAAAGGCCATTATTATTAAAATAACACTGCAAAAAATGGGTCGGATAAGTCTTGTTATTCCGATTAGGGGGCGTGGCAATGTCATTCAAACCTAAATCACAACAGGGTGCTGCCTTGATAACCGCTTTGATGATATTAGCAATTTGCGCTTCGCTTGCAACCTTTATGTTAATGAATCAAAGATTATTAATATCTCAAGCCATCTTGGTACGAGGCGGTGATCGATTGAGTTTGATGCTACAAGGTGTGCAAGATTGGGCGATCGATATCGTTGAAACCAAAAAAGATATTCATAAGGTGAAGTCGTTTAATCGTGATTTAAATGGAATACACATACAAGG
This sequence comes from uncultured Legionellaceae bacterium, assembly GCA_964196565.1. Classification (GTDB taxonomy): domain Bacteria; phylum Pseudomonadota; class Gammaproteobacteria; order Coxiellales; family Coxiellaceae; genus 2-12-FULL-42-15. Next base: position 5,443 of record CAXMUH010000139.1, read on the forward strand.
CAATATTTTCGCCTTAGGTGGGCGCTTTAATATTAATTCATTGGCTAACACCGTGAATATTCCACGATTTGCGTTGTTACTGCAAGCCGTTTCAAAAGGCATGACAAAAAAACAAGCGCAGTTGATTGCGAGCAATGTCAGTCAATGGCTGCAGCCTTCTAATCATGAAGATACCGATTACTTAAAATTAAAACCAGCCTACCGATCTGCGCACAAGCCGTTAGTTAATATCAGCGAATTAAGATTAATTAAAGGCGTTAATTTTAAATTATACAATCAATTAGTTTTGGGTAAGCAGCCGTATGTGAGCGCACTTCCCACAACTTTTAATAAGGTTAACATCAATTATGCCTCTGTGCCGATGTTGATGAGTTTAGGCGGCTTGAGTGTGAGCTCGGCTACCAGCCTGATTCAATGTCGTAATGATGTTGGATATTTTGATAGTGTTGATGATTTTATTAAGCAGTGTGCGTCTGGCAAATCGCTAAGTCAAGGTTTGTTAACAACAGAAAATAATTACTTTTTAATAGATGGTGAGGCGAATCTTGGTGAGCATCGATTGCATATGACTTCTTTAATTAAGCGCTATGGTGTGAATAACAAGATGAAAGCAATCATAGTATGGCAGCAATATAATGGTGAATAATCGCTCAAGTTATATTTTAAAAATAAATGCGCTGGATAACTTCGTCTGGTTGGTGCTGGATCCAATGGGCAAAGTGCTTAAGACCGCGCATTATACCGATATCGATTCGCTGCCGAAGCTTAAGCTCGAGCAAAAGCTGATTGTATTATTGCCCGGTCAATCAATTTTTATGGCTGCTGTGGATGTGCCTAAGACATCACGCCAAAACCTAGTCAAAGCGCTGCCATTTTTATTAGAAGAAAAAATTGCAACTGACGTTTTAAATCTACATATTATTGCAGAAAAAATCAGTGCGAATCATTATATGGCGGCTGCCATAGATGAGAAGCAATTTGTAAAATATTTTGAATTAATTAAGCGCCATGGTTTGTCGCCGCGGGCATTGATGCCTGACTTTATGGCATTGGCATATGATCCGGATAGCTGGACCATTTGGTTATCCAACGATTATGCTGTGGTGCGTACCGGTTTGATGAGTGGTTTTACCACCAGAGAACAAAACTTGAGGCTTACGCTGGAATTATATAAAAAGTTAAACGACACTAATTTAGTGCAGACCTGTCGTGTGTTTGCGAGATCAGGTGAGTATGATGCGCTTAAATTTTCACGAATTTCTAAGCAACAATTTAATTTAGTGATGATGGATCAACTGCCTGAGTTTGATTTAAATCTTTTTTCACAAGCGCCAAAAATTAATTTTCTTAATTCTAAATACCGATTTAAGCGTCAAAGCACCAATATTAAAAAATACTGGCGCTTGGCCGTGGCAAGCATGGGTTTATGGCTGATATGTTTGGTGGGTGGAAAAATTATTTTAAGCACGCATTATCAGCATTACAATAACAAGCAGCAAGCAAAGATCGATCAGATTGATCAACGACTTCTGCCAGGACAAAGTGTGAGTGATCCACGTGCTGAAATTACTCAGCAGATAACATCGTTGTTGCAAAGCAGAAAACAAGATGATTTTGAAGCGATTGTTGCGGCTGTTGGTGCTGTAATCAGTAGCAGTAATCAGCTTGAACTTAAATCCATTAACTATCAAGACCAACAATTGACGCTAACTGTCTCCTCAGAGAAGCTGTCTACGCTGGGTGTTTTTAGTCGTGCGCTTGAAAGTCACGGCTTAGTGATTAAGCAAAACCAAGTCAGTACCGGTACTAACACGGTGGTTGGCCAACTTGTTGTAGCGAGGAAGCCAGGATGATCGTTAAAATAAAAAATTGGTTTAATGATTTAGCAGAGCGTGAAAAAATAATAGTTGCCGTTGGCGGTGTTTTTGTGGTGATTTTATTATTTTATACGGTCCTTTGGTCACCGCTTAATACTAGGGTTGATAATTTAGGGCAACAAATTAGCAGCAATCAATCGCTGTTAAATTGGTTGGGGCATGCAAAAATACGCATCCTTGGATTAGCGCAAAATGCCCGAAATGGTCAGCGCGAAAAGGTAACTAATATTATGGTGACCGTAGAACACAGCCTGGCTGAGGCAAAACTGGCGAAATATTTAAAAGCAGTCAGTCAGCCACAAGCGAATCAAGTTCAAATTACTTTAAACGCAGTTCCGTTTGATAAATTGGTCGATTGGATTTCAGCGCTAACTAAGCACTACAAAATTAAAGTCTCTCAATTTCAAGCGAGCAAAGGCGATAAGTTTGGGACCGTGCAGACGCAGTTTGTGTTGCAAGTGAGTTAAGTCTGGCACCCGTAGCCTGGACGACGTCAGTCGGCCAGGAATATTGCGTACAGCGCAACAAAAAAAGTAATTTGAATCATGCTGCGCATGATGCGTCCCGGCCGGCACGCCGACCGGGACGCATCAAAGCCAACTCCATTCCATTTGTTTATCACTGACCATTTGCTGGCGCTGGTGTTGCCTCGCCTGTATCCTCACTGGGTTTGTGTTCCCGTAAAACTGCAAATGTCGCGTTAGCATTGCGATAGACGCTGGTTGCTTGCGGGGCTAATTTTTCAGTGAGTAAATACACAAGCGTACCGACGCAAAGTAAAGTTAAGGTATCTGCGGCAACTCCGTTATTAATGACAGATCTTGCGGGCACACGTAAAAGATCAACACCGTCAGCTACAAACCTCCCTGCTTCCACCAGAAGCTTAACGCCCGCGGCGATTAATACAGCGAGTAGCAGTGCAGTGGTGCCTTTTATATTTCTATTTTCAGCTCGCGTCAGCGGGCGGCTTTTTTCTTCTGTAAAGCTTTGCTTAGCTTCTTCTATTTTTTCGGTGACATCTGCGGCGATTTTAGCTTGTGTCATGACGGCTTTTTGGAGTACAGCCATCGGATTCCCGGATCGCTGAGTCATCATTTGTTGCATAGCAGCAAGAGCATGTTGCACCCCGCGTGGTGGTTGTTGGCGTACGACAACGGTTTTTGATTCATCAGTACCCGTGGCTAAAGCTGAACTAAACCTCGCTTGTTGTTTTAATTTAGCTATCAAAGTGCGATATCTTACATCGGTTTCGATTGCTTTACATTGTAAATTTAATTTCTTAAAAAAGCTAAGTAATGGTATTTTTGGTTCAAATGCGGCTATTGTTTTTACGATTGCGCCAACGCTGCCCGGCATACTCTTGAATGAGTTTCGCACGGTATTATTAATGGCGTTTACTACATGTTTGAGATTAGTATAATCGTCGTTACTTTTCATCGCAGTGACAAGCTGCATTATTTTCGGATTTTGGCGCATCTAATTTCCCCTTAATGAATATGCAAGTGTAGTGAGGGAGTAGTGTACCCAGTGTTTTTTAAAGAAATATTAAAGGGCTATAAAAATTATTCCTATTATACACAAAGCGTTTGAAAATTAGGCTTTAAAACTTTGAGGTGCTGCGGATAAACGCACACTCTTACGCGGCGTCGCAGCGGTTATGATAAGGCGCAGCGGATTCATATTAAGAGAGCTTTGCGTTCTTTTCATAACCGCTGCGACGCCGCGTAAGAGAAAACATCTTCGAGCGGCTTTTTAGCCAAAAAGTCAAAGCTACCAATGTCAAAGCCCATACTAAAAAGAACTAATTTTCAAACGCACTGGGTATACCTGTGTTTGAGGATTATTTATAGATTTGTTTCTCTGCATTGGTATTGAGTTTTTCTAAGGCGTCAATCGCACGATAGTTGCCTTTTTTAGCGGCTTTGTTAAGCCAAATCAATGCAGTTGTTTGGTCGCGTTTAATGCCGATGCCATTGTATAGCATATATCCTACTGCGTATTGTGCATTGGTATTACCGTAATTGGCAGCTTTTATTAATTTAATGAATGCGCTACGATAGTTTTGTTGTTTATAAGCCATTTGCCCTTGGGTAAAGGCATTAGCTGCATCTTGGGTGTGTATGCAGCCGCTCAATAATAAGCTTGAACCGATTACCAGGGTTGTAAATATTAGTTTAATGTTCTTACTCATGCTATTTTTCACTTTGTTACTTAATGTTTTTCTGATGTATAGATACCATTATTGATTAATTTTGGAATGGGTAGTTTTAAACTTTGCAGCGTATTGTTTTGTAGCAGTATCACTTCGCTACGGTCAATGGCTTTTATGGTGGCGCCACCCGGGACAGTTTGTCCTGTTTGATAAATTTTAGCGAGGCCATTGGAGCTGATAATCGCCCGAGATGCTTGCCCGGGAGTGATAGCAAGTGCGACGCCTTGTAAAGTGAGCTGCAGGGTAGTTTGCGGCAGTTGATGGCTTTCGCCTTGGTATTGTCCAAAAAGATGAAAGCGTGATAAGTTTGGTGTAGCTAAGCCTAAGTTAGCTCGGTGAGTTGCGACAACCTGTGATTTGCTTGCTGTGTTAGCTATGTGGAAACCCACAACTGTATAGATAATAGACATAGCTGCCAGTAAAGCAAAAGCGATAGAAATTATTAGCGGAATTCTGCTATTATTTTGAACATATTTTCCAGCTGAATTGAGTGTAATATCCACCGATTTTCCCACAAAAGTTCTATACAATGAAAGCGTTAATTGTACCATTATTTGCCAAGTTGTAATAGCATTTATCCACTTTTTGACAATAGTCATTTCAAGAAAACAGTGATATACTCCGCGACTTGTATCACAACCGGCATGCTAATAGATGCAAAAAGAAGCGATATGTTATCAACAGACAAGCTACCTGAAAAGTGCGGCTGAGCTTTCTCAGCTACCAGCAGATCAGGGTGCTGAGGTTGCCTTTATTGGCCGTTCAAATGCGGGTAAATCGAGTGCACTCAATGTGGTGACTGGAATCAAGGGATTAGCTCGTACCAGTAAAACACCCGGTCGAACCCAAATGATCAATTTTTTTACTGTTACAGATAACAAGCGCTTGGTTGATTTACCTGGATATGGTTACGCTAAAGTGCCGTTATCGGTAAAAGAGCGTTGGATGAGTAACGTTGATGAATTTCTAAGAACGCGACAATGCTTACAAGGATTGGTCGTGGTGATGGATATTCGCCACCCACTTAAAGAGGTTGATCAACAGGTCATCGCTTGGTGTATTGATAGTGGCGTACCGATTCATATTTTACTTACCAAAGCAGATAAATTAAAACCAGCGGCACAGCGCAAAGCATTGCGTGACGTAAAGGAAGAACTTTCACAATATGGTGATCTCCTTAGTGTTCAATTGTTTTCATCGATTGAGCGAACTGGGGTTGAGCAAGTGAGGTCTGTGCTGACGCATTGGTTGTGTGCACAGACAGTCGGCTAACCACGAACCCCAAACCTACTCTCAGTGAAGTGATATTATTATGGTCTAATGCAGCTGATCATGGCATTATTATGTTTTTCTATTGCTTGCTTCGCGATGCTTAAATCTTAAGGCAAAATAATGCGACCAACACCAAACAATACGTATGATAAAAACAAGGTCAGCACTTGGCCAATCCCAAATTATTGGGATGTGATTGCTTTGGTATTAGTGGTGGCTGTGATTTGTCTTTTAGGCTGGGGCGCTCGCTCGATGTTGGGGCGTTTTGATGTCGGCCAATCGATTAGTATTTCACTCAGTCCAAGCATGCTTCCTTATTATGCTTTGCTTACCGTGTTACGCATGTTGGTGGCGTTAATTTTTTCATTATTGTTTACCTTTATCTTTGCAACATGGGCGGCAAAATCGCGGCAGGCGGAACGGGTGATTATTCCAGCCATTGACATTTTGCAATCGGTTCCAGTGCTTGGTTTTTTATCCATTGCGGTAGTCGGATTTATTGTTTTGTTTCGCGGCAGTATGTTGGGCCCTGAATGTGCCGCTATTTTTGCTATTTTTACCGCGCAAGCCTGGAATATTGCCTTAAGCTTTTACCAAAGCTTAAAAATGGTGCCGAATGATTTGCGTGAAGCTTCGCGTGTGTTTCAACTTTCCGGTTGGCAAAAGTTTTGGCGCATTGACGTGCCATTTGCAATGCCCGGTTTAGTTTGGAATGTGATGCTGTCGATGTCTGGAAGTTGGATTTTCCTGGTGGCTTCCGAGGCCATTTCAGTTGCGAATCACACCATCTATTTACCGGGAGTGGGTTCTTATATCGCGATGGCCATTATCCATCAAGATAAAATGGCGATTTTATATGTGATTATCACCATGTTAATTGTTATTGGTTTAATTGACCAATTAATTTTTCGTCCACTGGTTGCCTGGTCAGAAAAATTTAAAGCCGATGATGCGGTTGGTGAGGTGGAGCTTAACTCTTGGTTGCTGAATCTTTTTCAACGCACGCGCGCCATTCGTCACATGGGGAAATATTTTTCTGCAGTGGGTGACGCGATTATTAATATTCCATGGCTTGTAAAAAAACATCAAAGGCGCGTTGTAATGCCCACAAAAGCTTTGCGAAAAGCTGTCATTGTCTTTTGGAATATTATTTTAGCCGTGATTGTGATTGCGGCAATTATATTTTTATTCCGCTTTATCTTTGAAAAAGTGAGCATAAGCGAAACGGCTACAGTTTTTTATGATGGCGGAGCCACAGCGTTACGTGTTATAGCAACGATTGTGGTGAGTTCCTTGATATGGGTGCCGATAGGCGTCTTAATTGGATTAAACCCCAGGGCTTCACAGATCGTGCAACCCATCACGCAATTTTTAGCAGCATTTCCGATGAATTTAGTATTCCCGGTTGTGGTGTGGGCGATTTTAAAATTTGGATTAAATGTTAATATTTGGGTGACGCCGTTAATGATTATGGGCTCTCAATGGTATATTTTATTTAATGTCATCGCAGGTACTATGGCATTGCCGAAAAATTTACATTATGCGGTTGGCACGTTGAATGTTAAAGGGGGCTTGTGGTGGCGGCGGTTTATCTTGCCCGGCATCTTTCCTTATTATATAACCGGTGCGATCACAGCTGCTGGCGCCGCTTGGAACGTCAGCATTATTGCGGAAGCGGTCAGTTGGGGACATACTCAATTATGGGCGCGGGGCTTGGGGGCTTATATTGTTCGTGTCTCAGCCGCGGGTGATTTTCATCGTTTAGCATTAGGCATCGTGGTTATGTCTTTATTTGTATTGGCTTTTAATCGACTTATATGGCGGCCACTTTATAACTTAGCCCAAACACGTTTTCAACTGCGCTAACCCGGAGCAATAAGATGAATCAATTGCAAAAAATCATACAAGTAAAAGATATTAAAAAATCTTTTAAATCACATGGCGCGCAAGAATTATTGGTGTTGGATAATGTTAATTTTAATATTTGCCAAGGTGAAATTATTGCATTGTTGGGTCGATCAGGATCAGGAAAATCAACTTTGCTGCGGATTATTGCCGGATTAATTCATCCAACTAGCGGCCAAGTTATTTTTCATGATCGGCCGATCTTAGAACCCGTGCCCGGGCTTACCATGGTTTTCCAGCATTTTGCATTATTACCGTGGCTAACCGTTTTAGAAAACGTGGAGCTTGGATTGGAAGCTCAAGGGGTGGGTAGGGCCGAGCGACGTACGCGCGCACTTGAAGCGATTGATGTGGTGGGCTTAGATGGTTTTGAATCAGCCTATCCAAAAGAACTTTCAGGGGGTATGTCACAACGCGTGGGTTTAGCGCGTGCCTTAGTGGTCGATCCACAAGTATTATTAATGGATGAGCCGTTCTCATCGCTGGATGTTTTAACCGCTGAGAACTTGCGAGGCGATTTAATTAACATTTGGCGTTCTGATAAAACCAATATTAAAAGCGTGCTGTTAGTGACGCATAACATTGAAGAGGCAGCGGCGCTTGCTGATCGTATTTTAGTTTTTGATAATGATCCAGGTTGCGTGCGCGCTGAATTAAAGGTTGATCTTTCGCATCCGCGCGATGATAGCGATCCGAAGTTTCGAAAATTGGTGGATGATGTTTATGGTTTGATGACCACACCAGAAGTTGAAAAAGTGGCAAAACCAGCTGTTAAGTTCCTAACAATCGATATGAGTTATCGTTTATCGAAAGTTGAAATTTCAGAAATGATGGGTTTAATTGAAGAACTGGCCAGTCATAAAGGTAAAATTGATTTACCCATGGTGGCGGATGAATTGCATTTTGAAATTGATGAGTTATTCCCAATTACAGAAGCATTAGAAATTATGCATTTTGCCTCAGTTTCAGAGGGTGATATCGAACTTACCGAGTTAGGTCGTAAGCTTGCTGCAGCGGATATCTTAGAGCGCAAAAAAATATTCGCTAAGCAGTTGTTGGATTATGTACCCATGGCGCGGTATATTCGTCAAGTACTTGATAAAAAGTCATCGCATGAAGCATCAGAGGAGCTTTTCTTAAAAGAATTAGAGAAACATTTAACCGAGCAGGCGGCAGAAGAAGTATTGGAAATTGTGATCGACTGGGGTCGTTATGCTGAAATATTTGCGTATGATTATAATTCCGGTATTTTGAGCTTGGAAAACCCCCAATAAATTTAGTTTTGGCACCCGTAGCCCGGACGACTTGTCGGCCGGCAAGCATGATTCCAATTTTCGCTAGGTTTTGCTTTGCACAACATTCCCGGCCAAAAATAAATTTTTGTCCGGGCTACGCCTCGTCGTCCAATTTTATTTCTTCAGAATCTTACAAATAAAAAACCCTGACATTTTCTCATTCGGCAAAACGCG